>JAAYQH010000166.1 GCA_012519365.1 Planctomycetota bacterium
CAATTCTTTACCAATACCTTTAATCTGTGCAATATCCATAGCGATTCTCCTTATAAGCACCATGCTTATAAGAAGTTATCGACGTTACCAACCGGTTTTCTTGAGCAATATTTGCGCCGTAGTAATATAAAAGGTGGGATAAACTCTTCTAATGGAGATCAACAAGGGTGAAGCACAAACATTGAGTCCGTGCTCACTGCCGGGTGGTCCTGTTAGCGCACAAAGTTGCAAACCCAAAAAAGAGGGATATCTCATTGGAGGCAATGTGAGACCTTGGGCTCCCGTTGGTGTCTATTTTAGGGTCCGGCCGATTGACCAGAGCGCACCGCCTCTGACTTTCGAACCCGTGAGTCGATTAGTCAGTTTTGACCTTTCGTGCCTCACGGCGACGGTCCGCTTCTTTGAGCAGCCGCTTGCGCATACGAATTGACTCTGGCGTGATCTCGACCAACTCGTCGTCTTGAATGTATTCCAACGTCTGCTCAAGGCTCATTCGGCGGGGGGGCTTGACACGAGCGGCATCGTCCTTACCGGAGGCACGAATATTGGTTTGATGTTTGGCCCGCGTGACATTGACGGGAATGTCGTTGTCTTTGCAGTGCTCGCCGACCACCTGGCCTTCATAGACCGGTTCGCCGGGCTGAATAAAGAAGGTGCCGCGATCAAACAGGGCATCCAGCGCATAAGCGGTCGCAATCCCGCTTTCGGTGGCGATCATTACCCCCGCCTGACGTTGCGGAATACTGCCGCGCATTGGCTCATACCGTTCGAAATTATGGTGCATTACCGCCCGTCCCTGGGTCAGGGTCATCACACGGGCGTGCAGGCCGAACAGGCCGCGGGTCGGCACCAAAAATTCCATATGGATGTAATCCCCTGTGCCGGTTTTGTTATCCACGCAGAGCAATTCGCTGCGGCGGTCACCCATCAAGCTCATCACCGCGTTTTGGCAATCGATCGGACATTCGACAACGAGTCTCTCGATAGGTTCCTGGCGAAGCCCGTCAACATAGCGGATAATGACATTCGGCTTGCCGACGCACAACTCATATCCCTCCCGCCGCATATTCTCCAGTAAAATCCCCAAATGCATCAGGCCGCGACCGGATACCTTAAATTCTTCGGCAGTGCGCCCCGGCTCCATCCGAAGGGCGATGTTTGTTTGCAACTCTTTCTCAAGGCGTTCTTTGATTTGACGCGCGGCAACGTACTTGCCTTCCCGACCGGCAAACGGCCCGTCATTGATCCGAAACGTCATGTGCATCGTCGGCTCATCGATCGTTACCGCCGGCAGGGCACTGGGATTGTCCGCGCATGCGATGGTGTTGCCGATATCAACCGGATCCAGCCCGGCAATGGCACAAATATCGCCCGCTTCAATCAGATCCACAGGCTTCTTGCCCAGCCCGTCAAAGGTATAGAGTTGAACAATCTTTTGTTGGGTATGCCGCCCTTGTTTGTCGATTACAGTAATCTGTTGGGCCTGTCTGACAGTGCCGGAAAATACCCGTCCGATAGCGATACGTCCGACATAGTCGGAACGATCCAGGGAGGTAACCAACATTTGAAGGGGCTGCTCGGTATCGTCTTTGGGGGCGGGCACATAGTTAATAATTGCGTCAAAAATCGGCTTGATGTTGTCCGTTTTATGAGCGGGGTTTAACGACGCCCACCCTTCCCGTGCCGAGGCATACACAATGGGAAAATCCAGTGCGTCATCGTCGGCGTTCAGGGTAACAAACAGGTCAAACACCTCATTGACCACATCATCCGGCCGTGCATCAGCCCGGTCAATTTTGTTGACCACGACTATCGGCTTGAGTTTGTGCTGCAGGGCTTTGCTGAGAACAAACCGTGTCTGCGGCATCGGCCCTTCGAACGCATCGACCAGCAGCAACACGCCGTCGGCCATTTTCAAGACGCGTTCCACCTCGCCGCCAAAATCAGCATGCCCCGGCGTGTCGATTATGTTGATCTTGTAGTCGTTGCCATCCGGATCGATGTACCACAGCGCACAATTCTTGCTGAGGATGGTAATCCCCCGTTCTCGCTCCAGCGGGTTGGAATCCATAATCAACCCGTGCTGGTCACCAGCCAGTTTGGTCAGTTCCGCATCGCGGAACATTCCAGATTGATATAATAATTGATCGACCAGGGTTGTTTTACCATGGTCAACGTGTGCAATAATTGCCACATTTCGTATATATCGGGACGACGACATCCGTTTTTGCTCTCACTAAACCTGACTTATGTTCTTCCGACGCATAAAGAGCGGCAAAGTGTACCACTCGCGAAGGAAAAATCAACAGAATTTTGCGCGGTAAGTGATCCTTAACCCCTTTACGCTCGATCGTCCCGCCGCACCGCAGCCGTCCCTTGTTTCCGATAGCTCCCGCTGTGTGGTGCTGTGATAATATTATGTTATATCGTTTATATCGTTACCTAAGGCTGACCAGAATAGACCGGCCTTTTTGGATGTACTCAATTTTATCCTCGCGTGCAAGCCATCCCAATCCCTGGTAAGCAATTTGAGCGGTCAATTTTGTACGCTTCGGAATATCCGTAATATTAACCGGCTCAGTGGAATTAGCCAATAAATGCCATATCTGTCCTGCTGCTTGTCCCACTATTTCACGCATAAATCACCTCAATTATTTAAGTTTTCCAAACCACGCTGAATACAGGGTCGTTGAACACAATCCAAAGCCTGTTTTCAGCTCAAATTCAATCCATTTGCCGAAAGTATGGCCGCGAAGCTCTTTTTTGTCAAGTGTATATTTATGCGAATTTTTCTCGCAAACATTCTATTCAAATGCTCAATGTGAAATGATTTTTTCGGGTGAAAACCCGCCGCTTTCCTGAAATCATGCTTGACAGCGCCGCTTCTATAGGGTCTAATACACCTTCAAAAGGGCGATTAGCTCAGCTGGTTAGAGCGCACGGATCACACCCGTGAGGTCACAGGTTCGAATCCTGTATCGCCCAGTGTTGTAAGTTACGCTGAAATCGCAACTTGCGATTACATGCCAATGTGTAGAGCGGCCGTAACCTTGCTTTAAAAACCGGTAGTACTACCGCTTTTGAGAAAGGATTTCGACCGTGAAAACAAAAGAAACCGCATTATCAGGCCAAAAACAGGCATCAGACCAACTCGAACCTCTGACCCCACGGCGTGTTTCCGTGCGCCCTCCGAAGCTGCGACACCACAAAGCCACCGGCCAAGGGTACGTTGTCCTGAACGGAAAATACATCTTTTTCGGGCCGTACGGCGAGCCCGAGGTGATCGAGCAGTACCATCGAACTATTGCCGAATGGATCGCCAACGGACGGCAGCAGCAAAAGACGCCGGAGGAGATCACCATCAATGAGCTGCTGGCGCGATTCTGGGTGTATGCCGAAGGGTATTACCAGGACGCCGCGGGAAACCCGACGACCGAGATAGGCAACCTGCGGGTGGCGCTGCGGCATATGTGCGACATTTACGGCAACACCAAGGCCATTGAGTTTGGCCCGCGGGCGCTCAAGACCGTCCGTCAGCGGATGATAGATAAAGGGCTGTGCCGCAACCATATCAATAAATGCATCAGCCGGATTAAGACGCTGTTCAAGTGGGCCACCGCCGAGGAGCTTCTGCCCGGTGCGGTCTATCACGCCCTGATGACCGTCCCTGGTTTGAAAAAAGGCCGCAACGGTGTCCGTGAGTCCGAGCCGGTCAAACCCGCGCCACAG
>JAAYQH010000167.1 GCA_012519365.1 Planctomycetota bacterium
GCATCGGCGGACGCTCTGTCGTTCCGTCGTCCTCAAGACGCACCGTCAAGTGCGGGTTGTCGGTCAGGACGGTGCTGATGCCGGTCAAAATGGCCTGCACCTTGTTGCGAAGTCGATGGACATCCTGTCGGCTTTTCGCGTTGGAAATCCACGCCCCTTGTGCCGGCGGATTCTTCCAGGCCAGCTTGGCGTCGATGGATTGTGCCCATTTGAGAATGACCCAGGGCATGGCTGTTCGTGCGTATTTGAAAAACGGGGCGTTAAGCGTCTGGGCCTGATGGCGACAAAGTCCGACCTGCACCTCAATACCGGCGGTTCGCAGATGCTCAATTCCGCCGCCGGCCTGGGGGGTAGGGTCCTCGGCGGCGATGACCACGCGACGGATGCGTGCTCCAATGACCGCCTGGGTGCAGGGCGGGGTTTTCCCAGTATGGCGGCACGGCTCCAGGGTAACGTACATCGTTGCTCCGGCCGGGTCGTGTCCTTTGGCGCGGCAATCGGCCAGGGCTTCGATCTCCGCATGCGGGCCGCCGAACCGCTGATGCCAGCCTTGTCCGATTACCTGTCCGTCTTTGACGATCACGCACCCGACCGCCGGATTCGGCTCTACCTGTCCCAGACCGTTGGCCGCCAAATCAAGCGCCAGTCGCATCCACTGTTCATCTGCCTGTGTCATAGGTGCCATTGTAAGACGTTCTGTTTGTTTGCGTCAATCAAAATACCCGCAGTGCGGGGGTAAGACGTCGGCGCAAAGCGGTTTTTGGAACGTCGTGGGCTTTTTTTATGTCAAAACGCAAACCGCAAAAGCGTTTTTCTTTGGGGTCTTCTCGCTGCGGCTTAAACACAATCGGTGTCATGGCAAACTATGTATTTGCCGGCTCATGAAAGCCGTTGTTCACCGGCGGCAGAGGTTCTGCTTCCGGCTCCGGCTCAACGATTCGCAGGGTTCGCCATTTGCCGCCGCGATAGCGCAGATAGAACACAAAACTAAAACTCATAAACACCAGACATACCGCCAGCCACGCCGGCAGAGGGCCCAGATTCAACACCCTTAACAGGACGTACAACAACGCCACCAGCAGCCAGTGAAAGGCTACCGAGGCACACATTGCCCAGAACGTATCGCCCGCGCCGCGCAGAGCACCGCTAAAGACCAGAAACATCGCGTCGGAGAAGACATACAACGCCGCCAGCCGTAGCATCGACTCGGCCAGCGGTACCACATTGGCAAACACCCCTGTCGAATCGGCCGGCCGAAAGACCCCCACAAGATACTCCGGAAAAACCGCAAAGGCAATCAGTGTGCAGGTTGAATACATCCACGCCAGTTTCAGGCCGGACAGCGTCGCCCGGTGGGCAGTCTCCGGATCGGCGGCGCCCATAAACCGTCCTACCAGGCTGGTGACTCCGATATTGATGCCGACCAGTGGCACGAACGCCACCATATCCCAGTTAAACACTACCGTTACTGCTGCAGCAGTAACAATGCCCTCGGATTGAAACAGAAAAATCAGCAGCGTAAAGGCCAGCAGATTCAAAAAAAACTCCAGCCCAGCCGGGTACCCGTAACGGCACAGCTTCAACAAGACGGTTTTGTCAACGTGAAAACTCTGACTGACCCGAAATGCTCGCCGGTTGTTTGCGCTGAGATAGGCCGCCGCCAGCACCGCCAGCCCGCAGGCGCCGCCGATGATTGTTCCGATGGCCGCTCCGCGAATTCCCAGTGCCGGCATGCCCAGTTTGCCAAAGATCAGAACATAGTTGACGCCTACATTCACGGCCATTGCGGTAAGGGCCGAGACCATCACAATTCGGGTTCTGCCGATGGCGGAGAAAAAACAACTCAGGCAATTTCGCAGCAGCGCGATAAAAGAGCCGTAAACGAGAATATCGAAATACAGCCGTTGCGGTTCACGTTGTACCTGCGGAATGTCCAACACATCAAAGAGCAACAGTGCCAGCGGTCGAGCCGCCAGTATAATCGGGTAGGCCGCCAGCGCGATCAGCGCCGCCTGCGTGACCGTCAGGGCGCAGTATTTGGTCCGTCCGTTGCCGAGATACTGCGCTGCCATCGCCGTCGTGTAGCCGGTCAGTCCCAGAAAAAATGTCATCAGGGA
>JAAYQH010000168.1 GCA_012519365.1 Planctomycetota bacterium
AACGCATATGGGCGACGCGAATTCACGTTGAAAAATGTCGCAAAAGGGGTCGTGCAGATCGATCTTCACAAGAATGAGTCGGTGCTTCTTTATTCAGACGAGCAGCCGCCTGAGCCGCGTATTCAAGCGGTGGACGTGTTAGACCATGGCAATTATTGGGGAACGATTACTGAGGTTCGTAAGCCGGATATCCTCAAGATCGGCTCTACCTGGAATTGAAACACGTTGAGGTGTGTTGGGTTGAGGGTGTTTTCAGGGATTATGAAAACGGCAAAGATTTTTTGAGTTTGTCCATATGATTTGGACAATTTCGGGAAATATATGCAGTGTCGGACTTTTGCTAAATCGGAATGGTTAAACGGGGTGCCGGGCCAAGGTGATTCATGAGTGAATCGCAAAATACAGAAGAAATAGCTCTTTATTGGACACAATCTCAGCCGGTCGTTGCAGCGTATATTTCAACGGCTGTCCCTAATTTTGAAGATGCTAATGATGTTCTTCAGAATGTTGCGCTGGCTATCGTGCGTTCGTATGGCAAGTTTAACAAGCAATCCTCTTTTACCGCATGGGCCATTGGAATCGCTCGAAATGAAATTCTGCACTATTATCGAAAAATCGGTCGTGATCGGCATGTTTTTGACGATGTCTTGATCCAGCAAATTGCCGGTGTTTATCAGGACAATATCAATGAACTTTACGAGATTAAAAAAACACTTGAGCAGTGCCTGGCTAAACTTCCCGGACGGTGGACGCAGATCATTCAGATGCGTTATCTGCGGGGGTTAGACGCCCGTCGCATTGGTCAAAGTTTTGGTATTTCACAGAATGCGGTATTTTCTTTGCTGTATCGTATTCGCCAATCCCTTCGAGAATGTATTCAGCGAACCGTGAAATATGAATAACAACTAAAGCCTAAAACCCGAGCAGTTGTTTACGATTTTTTTTGACGGTACGCTTTCACCCGCGCAGCGTCAGGAACTGGTCGACTGGCTGAAGTCGGATGTGTCGCATGTTAAGCAATTTGTGTATGCGGCCTTTATTCACCGCAGTATATACGACTATGTCTATGGCCAAGAAACCCAAAAACTCATCCGAAAAAGCGAGGATTTAGAGGCGATTTGGGCCGAGGAATTCTGGAATGCCCTTCTGGAAGAAGAAAAGCATGCTCCGTCGGTCAACCTCGAGCCCCCAGATGCCTGCAAAACCGGACCAATCGTGGTTGATCGAAGTCACGTACAGGTGGCACATGGACCTGTCAATCGATTTGCATGGGGCACGGCGTTTGCTTCCATGGCGGCATTTATTTTATTGCTGGTTTATGTGTGTGTGAATCCTCGTTCTGTTTCAGAGCCTGCGGCGGTGGTGTCGGATGTCCTCAAATTTCAGACGCTTCAGTGGGATCCGGTTTTTCACTCGGGAAGCCGTTTGTTTACCCGAAGCGGTGTTTTACGGGTGGGGCCGGGAGTTGTCAAAATCGGTTTTGATAACGGCGTGAAGGTAGTCATTGAGGGTCCCGGTGAGTTTGAAGTGCTCAGTTATGATGAAATTGTTTTGCATTCAGGACGGCTTTATGCGTCTGTGCCGCGCCGGTCGGTGGGTTTTATCGTCAGCACCTCCAACACTAAAATTATTGATCTGGGGACGGAGTTTGGGGTCTTTTCGAAACCAAGCGGAGATACGGAGTTGCATGTCACCAAAGGCAAAGTGTCTTTGGTATCCGGTTTGAATGCTTCTTCCCGTCGTTCCCTGGTAATTTCTGAATTTCAGGCACGTCGAATCAGGGAGGATTCGGAGGTTATTGAGCCGATTGCGTTTGATGGGGATGCCTTCGTGCAGGATATCAATTCCAAGACGCAATTAATCTGGCGGGGTCAGTCGCTGGATCTGGCGGACATAGCAGGGGGCGGCAACGGCCTGGGGACCGGCAGGCGAAATGTGTGCATCGATTTGACAGGCACATTGAGAGACGGTGTATCGCGTGAACGTCTGCGGCGAACGAGGTCTTATGTTCCCGTTAGGGAATCTGCGTTTATTGATGGCGTTTTTATTCCAGACGGCAGCGACGGGCCGATTCCGGTTTCTTCGGCGGGTCATCTCTATGAGGCCCCCGCTACCCTGGGCGAAAGTTATTATGGAGTCTTTAATGGCTCTATACTGCCGCTGAAAACCGGCGATATCTACGTCAATCATACGATTCGGTCCCGAGGGGTTGCGTACGGCACACCGGAGCATCCTGCCTTGATGCTGCATACTAATTTGGGAGTTACCTTTGATCTGGATGCGATTCGGAAAATAATTCCTCCCGGCAAGAAGATACGCCGTTTTACCGCTCAGTGCGGCATCGGCGAAGCCCCCTCTTCGTCCCAACGTGAGGACGATTATTCGGATTTTTATGTGCTGGTCGATGGAGTGGAACGATTCCGAGCGGTGGATATGAATTATCTGTCGGTGATGAAACAGGTGGATGTGGCGTTGACCGACAGGGACCGGTTTTTGACGTTGATGACGACGGAAGGCAAAGACGGGACACTTCATTTGGGCTGGTCATTCTTTGCCGAGCCGCAATTGATTATCGATGGCGAACAAGAATAAACGCAGGCAAGAAATTGATTCTGAACCGGGTCTGATGATGGCGATTGGGATCGGGGGGGTGTGTTGGGTGAAGGAGAGTGTTATTGAGATAGGATAAAACCCCTAAATTTGTTTCGGAGGATGTTGTATGAGAGAGATAAGAATCATTTTCATGTCCATTGCTGCGGCTCTGATAGTCAGCGGCGCGGGGTCTTTTGTTCACGGGGAACTGGTGGTGCACTACCCCTTTGATGACGGGACTGCGATGGATATCTCCGGCAATGGCAATCACGGTAATATTGTTGGGAATGTCGCCATGGCATTCGATTCTGAACGCGGGAACGTGATGTATTTTCCGGGAGGAAACAACCACTATATTCGCGTGCCGGCAAGTCCCAGTCTGAACGCCGTAGCGGCGTCTTATACCATGGCGGTATGGCTGAAGCGGCCTGCCGATACAATGGGGCAGCTTCTCGAAAAAGGCGGTACCGGCGGCAGCGCGTGGTATGAGCCGCCGTGGGGCGTCCGTCTGGAGAGCGACGGTCTGCTGCGTTTGAACTGGGGCAATACCGCCTGGTACACGAATTCGTCGATTCCGCTTCAAACCTGGACCCATGTGGCAATAGTCTTTGACGCTTCTCTTCCGTCGAACCAGCGAAAGGTGTACATTGACGGCGTGTTGGATGCAGAAAGTGACTGGGCTGCCGCAAGTACGAACACCTATGATCTGTTCATTGGTACGGACTGGTATAACGGTGTTTCGCGATGGGGTCTCAACGCGTATTTGAGTGATCTTCGGATTTTCAATACAGCCCTCTCTGAAACCGATATTATCACACTGATGACCGGCATGGGCGTTACCGATATTGAACCGCCTAACGGTGCGATTCGTGTACCGGTGGATCAGGTGCTTTCGTGGAATCCGCCGGCTGTTGAGGATCCGAATTTCGTGATAACGGGGTATGATGTTTATTTTGATCCGAATCGGGTCAAAGTGGCCGAAGGAGACAGCACTGTGAAAGTGGCCTCCAACCAACCCGAAACGACGTATGATCCGGGGGTGCTGGACTATGTCAAAACCTATTACTGGCGCGTGGATGTGATCGGTCAATATGATTATTTGCCCGATCCGAATATCTTCCCGGGTGCGGTGTTTTCTTTTACGACAATGTCGTTGGCGCCGGAAATTATCAGTCAGCCGGTCGATCAGGTGCGCGGCCCGGCCAACGGCAAGCCGGATGCGGTGCTGGCCGTTGAGGCGCTGAATGCAACCCATTATCAATGGTACAAGGACGACGCACCGATTGCCGGCGCAACGGAGCCGACGCTGACGATTATCGGCGTTCAGCCCAGCGACGAGGGGCAATACTACTGCGTTGTGTCCAATATCGACAGCCCTACCGAAATCCGATCTAATACGGTTTGGATTGAATATGCCCGTTTAACCAGCCGGTGGGATTT
Organism: Planctomycetota bacterium; assembly: GCA_012519365.1. Taxonomy (GTDB): domain Bacteria; phylum Planctomycetota; class Phycisphaerae; order Sedimentisphaerales; family Anaerohalosphaeraceae; genus T3Sed10-213. Next base: position 4,033 of record JAAYQH010000168.1, read on the forward strand.
TGAACAGACCCTGACGGACTCGATAGGCGGCTATGACGGGCTTTATTTTGATCCGAACGAGTCGCCGGGCGTGTTTTCGACCGACAGCTGGTCGGGCGATTATGCCGTTCAGTTTGAGGGTGATAACGAGTGGGTGGAGCTGCCTGCAGCAGCGCTGCCGAGAGCCGGCACCGAGATGACATTTGCCTTCTGGGCCAAGAACTTTACCCCGTCGGTGGGTACGACGACGCTGTACGCCAGTGCCGATGCCGCCCCGGGGGACCGTCTGATCAACATCCATACTCCCTGGAGCAACAACAACGCGTATCTGGATGTGTCCAATCCAGACGCGGGGGGAAGTTATGATCGGGTTTCCGCCGGCAGTGCGGTCGATCTTGCCGCCGAGCCTTACTGGATTTACTGGGTCTTCACCAAAGACACAGAAACCGGCGTGATGCGGATTTACCGGAATGGCCAGCGGGTCGGTCAGTCCACCGGCCAGTTACGACGTTACTATGGGGCCGACCGATTCTTCCTGGGTGCCAATCGTAATGCCGATAATGAGTTCGGTCAGTTCTTCAACGGGCTGATTGATGACCTGAGGATCTATAACTACGCGATGAATGAGCTTGAAACAGCGTATTTGTATTATGATATGACCGGTGAAAAAGTATGCGTCGATCCGGCCGATCCTGTATTGGCGGCCTATGATTTCAATGGCAACTGCAAGATTGATCTGGGGGATGTTGCCGAACTTGCCGGCCAGTGGCTGACTTGCCAGCGGGTACCGGATTGTATCGAACGTCCCTGAGACGTTTCAGATTGCATCGTTCAAAAATAAAAGACGTTTAACGTTTGTTCGAAAGGGGATCATGATGAAACGAGTAACAGGTAACATCTGGATACTGATAATGGTTCTGGTGACGGGAATTGCCGATGTACAAGCGGGCCTTTCTTTTATCGATGATTTTGAGAATCGTACCGACCATATTCACAATACGCCTACGGCCGCCGGCGGCGGAGTATGGAGTACGACCAGCGGAGCAAGCGGCAACGTGCTTCTTGAAACGAACAGCGGCAGTACGGTGGTGCGTTTTATGGCCACCACTGCCGGAGACGGTCGCGGCTTTGGATTTGCCGACATCGACAATCCGATTGAGAACACGGAAAAAGGGATTCTGTTCTTCCGATTCTCGGTCCGTTCCGAGGGTAACGCGGCAGACACGTATTTGGGGATTCACGCCTTGAGCGGAACGACGCCGTTCGGAGCCTCCGCTCACCGGGCGAGTCCGCAAAATTATATCGTCGCCGGATTTCGCCTTATCAATGGCGAAGGAAGCCTGGTCAATGTGGTGAACACAAGAGACTCCGATTCGGTTTTTTTGGCCGGTTTGACACGGGGGCGGTGGTATAATTGCTGGATAGAAGCGGACAATACAGCCGATACGTTTAATCTGTTTATCAGCGAAGCGGATGGTCCGGCCGGGCCGGCGACCCTTCCGACATCTGCCGACAAAGTGGGCGATACCATCCCCTTTGGTGTTGCGACGGATGATCCGCTGACCGGTGCGTTTTTCTGTTCTCCCAGCATCGGATCGACCAGCAGGTCAACGACGCAGTCGGCACGCGTGTTCATTGATGAGGTGTATTGGGATGGCGACAGGGGACTCAGTTCGCTTATCGCACAGAATCCTGATCCGGCGAACAATGCCGTTGGTGTGGCGCCGGAAGCGATCCTGTCGTGGGAAGCGCCGGACGATGAAAGCATCGGGCAGATACTGTGGTATGATGTGTATATGGATCCCAATAAGACAAAAGTGGCGACGGCGGATCCGGCCGCTTTACGAAGCGCTGCTCAGACCGAAACCGCTTATGATCCGGTGCCGGATATGCTGTTTGACAGCCGGTACTTCTGGCGGGTGGATACGATGGTGATTTTTGCGGCCGATCCCAACCAGGATAGGGTGGTCTGTGAAGGTGATGTCTGGTCGTTTACCACCAAGACGCCAGCCCCTGAAATTGTCGGCCAGCCTGAGGATGTGTTTGTCAGGCCGGGGGAAACGGTGGTCTTTGTGGTGGACGTCAGCAGCCCTTATGCGCCGGCATCTTATCAATGGTATGCGTCAACCGACCGCGCCAACAATACGCCGGCCGATGATGTGCTGCTTGCCGGGGCCACGTCGGAGACGCTGATGCTTTTGGATGTGTCGGCCGCTGACGAGCAGTTTTATTACTGCGAAGTTTCCAATGTGTATAATGGCAAGACCTATACGGTCTATTCCGATGCGGCGGCGCTGGGCGTCAAACGTAAAGTCGCCCATTGGACACTCGATGAACTCGTCGATGGGAAATATGCCGACAGCAGCGGCCAGGGCCATCATGCCGATCCGAACGGCGTGCCGGTCTTTATTCCCGGCGTCAATCCGGCGTTGACCGGCAGCGGGGTCGTTGTCGATCCGTCCAACGGCTGGGCACATGCCGGCACGTGGGATCCATCGCTGTTTTCCGGCCAGTTGACGATTTCGCTGTGGGTCAAATGGGCCGGCCAGACCACCCCCTACAGTTACCAGGGATTGATCGGCAAGCGCAATGTCTATGCCAGTGATATGCGGTGGCAGTTGGAGATCGGAAACAACGAAGCCAGTCTGCTGACTTTCAAGAGCAATATCAACGGCATCACCGGCCCGATTTTGCCGGTCGATGAATGGGAGCAGGTGGTTGTTACCTATGACGGTCTTACCGCGACGATGTACCGTAACGGCACGCCGGCAGTCAGCGGCCCGGTTACGCTCAATGACGGGTTTAACGCCACTATGATGCTTGGGGCCGTCGGTTGGGATCCGGCATTGCCGACGCCGACGGCAATTCTCAACGGCGCGTTGGATGACATTGCGATTTTCAACTATGCTCTGGATCCGATAACAGTGGCCTATTCTTATACGGACATCACCGGCGGAACGGCTTGTGTAAATCCGGATGATCCTGTCTTGCAGCGGTATGATCTGGACGGTGATTGTCAGGTGGGCCTTGGGGATCTGGTGATGTTAGTTGAGCACTGGCTGACCGGGCAATTGGTGCCGGACGTGATTGAACGGCCGTAAAATGATCGTGTTGTACAGAGGAGATATCACTGAGGCGATGTGCTTCGGTTGTGTGAAATGGATAGAGTGCTATGCGAAATAAAATCAAATACACAGGATATGGGCTGTTTTTTTTGGCAATGATGGCGGTCAGTGTGGCTGAGTTTTTGCCGGTCGAGGATTTCAGTGACAAACAAGAGGCGGCCACCATTGATGGAACAATTCCAAACGGGATGCTGGGCGGCTTTTGGGATACCGAATACGAAAATACCGGAAACATTACCACCAGGACCGAGGACGGCAGCATGACACTTCGGCTCATGGCACACAGTTCAGGCACTCTGTATCGGGGAGGCGGCATATCGAATTTGAGCAATCCGATCGAGAACATGGAAACAGGCGTTTTGTTTTTCCGGTTCAAGGTTGCCTCCGGAACTGCTCCGCTGCGGGATTATATGGGGATGCACGTGTGGACCAATGCCGATTTTCTGACGACGGCGACGTGTCGTGCCGCCTATGTCAATGCCGGATTCGGCCTGTTCTGCCCCGAAGGGAGCCCGACCTTTGAGGTTACAACGACGGACGGGGCAATGGTTTTGAAGTCGGGTCTTGAGCGGAATCAGTGGTATAATGTCTGGATAGTTGCCGACAATGCGATAGATGCGTTTTCTCTTTTTATCCATCCGGCTGCAGGACCCGGTCTTGATGTACAATTGCCGGAGCCTTCTGATGCAGCCGGAGAAGGGATCCCATTCGGTACACCGACCGATCAGCCGCTTGTCGGCGCGCTATTTCTCAAACCCGCTGATGTGCCTGGGATTGTCTCGGCGACCGTGTTTATTGATGATATTTACTGGGACGGTGATGATGGGCTTGAACTCAAAACAAAAGCCGCTCGAAATCCCGTTCCTGCGCATCGACAAACGCAGGTTCCGCTGGACCAGGTGCTGTCGTGGGAGGCGCCGAATGACCCGAATATCGCTGCGGTTCTCGGCTATGACGTGTATCTGGACCCCAATGAGCAAAATGTTGCAATCGGCGAACCGTCTGCTCTGGTCAGTGCCGGGCGGACGGTTACCTATTATAAGCCGCTTAATTTTGCCTTTGATACCGAATACTTCTGGCGTGTCGAAACGACCGTTCAGATGGATGATCCAAATCAGACGATATGGGTATCGCCGGGTGCAGTGTGGAGTTTTACGACGATGACGGCCTTGCCGGTCATTACCCAACAACCTGTGAATGTGATCGCCGCGATTGGCCAAAGTGCAACGTTTTCGGTGAAGGTTGAAAGTGTCAAGCCGGTCTCTTATCAGTGGTACAAA
>JAAYQH010000169.1 GCA_012519365.1 Planctomycetota bacterium
CCTGGGAGTTGAACGAGCTGACCGGCCATCGTCTAAAGCCGTACTGGCAGCGGCAGTGGCACCGTCTGTACGAGGTGGCCCTGGCAGCGGGGGTGAAGGTGGTCTTTGGTTCCGATGCCCATAGCCCCGAGTGCATTGGTATGCAGACGTTTGCCCAAAGCGTGCTGGCCGAACTGCCTGCGGGCAGTTTGGCCCAACCGGAACAGGTCGTCAGTAAAATAAAATCCGAGTGAGGTCGTTTTTTTTCAAAACTCTGCGTCTGAGTTCTTCGTAAAAAGCAAGATTAGCCATTCACCACACAGGACGCAAGCAATGGAAAATAGAGTGACGTTTTTGATCGGGTTCTTGGCGCTGGTGACGGCAATGGCCGGTGCGGCCCAAACCCAAAGGAACGAGTTTATGGAGCAGCATAATCGGACAAACGTCGGTCAAGTGGACGCCAATGACCCCAACACCCTTGAGGCGACGTTTGCGGCCGGGTGTTTTTGGGGGGTGGAGCATTTTTTTGCGGTCGTGCCGGGGGTGATGACCACCGAGGTCGGCTATACCGGCGGCAGGACGGAGAACCCCACCTATCAGCAGGTCTGCACCGGACGTACCGGCCATGCCGAGGCGGTTCATCTTCGGTATGACCCCAACCACATCCGTTATGAGTCGCTGGTTCGGCTGTTTTTTAAGATGCACGACCCGACTACGCTCAATCGGCAGGGGCCGGATGTCGGCACCCAATATCGCTCGGTGATTTTTGTTCATTCCGATGCACAAAAGCGGATTGCTTTGGACGTGGTTCGGGAATTGACCGAACGGCGGGCTTTCAAGCGGCCCATTGTCACCCAAATCGTTCCGGCGGCGACTTTCTGGCGGGCTGAAGAGTACCATCAGCAGTACTTCAAAAAGAATCCCGGCCGTTCGTGTCATATCTCGTTTTGTCCGGCGATGCTGAATACCTCGGCCCCGTCTTCGGAAAAATAAAGGCTTGACATTTAAGGGCTCTTGACGCAGTATAACCCTGCCAAAGCCTTATTTTTGGGAGACTCACTCATGGATCTGAATCAAATACTGGAGAATATGGGCAACTGGGTCATTGGGCCCGGGGTGCGGATTTTTCTGGTTCTGATCATCACGCTGGTGTTGATCAAAGCCGCGCGTCTGGGATTGGATTATGTGTTCGCCCGGCTTCAGCCGCCCGAGGGGAAAAAGACAAAAATCCACATCGAATCGCTCAAGCCCCTTTTGTATAATTTTCTTCGAGCGGCCTTGATTTTGCTGGCAATCGGCTTGATCCTTGAAGCTGCCGGCATCCGCATCAATGATGTGCTGGAGACCAAGGTCGGCAAGTGGCTGATCAGCAGTGGGTTGAAGATCTTTTTAATCATCGCGGTCACCATTATTGTGCTGAAGACCATCGCGCTGGTGCTGGATCACTCTTTTCGACGCCTGGAAAAAAAGCATGACGGCGAGATGAAGAAGCGTACCGACACCCTCAAGGCCGTCATCCGCAACGTGGCCAATGTGACGTTGTTGACAATCGCGCTGGTGATGATATTGGATAATCTGGGCGTGAATATCGGCCCAATTCTGGCTACCGCCGGTGTGTTGGGTGTGGCTGTCGGCTTTGGTGCTCAGCAGTTGGTGCGCGACTTGATCAACGGGTTCTTTATTCTGCTGAACGACCAAATCCGGGTCGGCGACGTGGTGGAGATTGCCGGCAAAAGCGGCTTTGTGGAAAATGTCAACTTGCGAATGACCGTATTGCGTGATTTGGTAGGCAATGTGCATTATGTCCGCAACGGTGAGATTACCGTGGTGACCAATATGACCAAGGAATTCTCGCGTTATGTGTTTGATGTAGGCGTGGCGTATCGGGAAGATGTGGATGAGGTCATCACCGTGCTCAAACAGATTGATGAAGAAATGCGCAAAGACCCCCAATATGGCCCGGATATTCTGGAGCCGCTCGAGGTGCTCGGCCTGGATCGGTTTTCCGATTCGGCAATTATTATCAGGGTCCGCACCAAGACCAAGCCAAGCTGCCAATGGGCTGTGGGGCGTGAGTTTAACCGTCGGATGAAAAAGAAATTCGACGAACTGGGCATCGAAATCCCGTTCCCGCACGTTACGCTGTATATGGGCCAGGGCAAAGACGGTTCGGCTCCGCCGATGAACCTGCGGATGGTGGATAAAATCCAGATCACAAATAACTAAACGAGCCGTTAGGACGGCTCAGGCAGCGTTTTTTGCTCCAATTCCGCGCGGATACGCGGCAGCGCATCGGGATACTCGCGCTGCAGGAAATCGATCATTTTTTCCCGCAAATCGCAGCGCAAATCCCAGGCCGAGCCGGCATCTTTGGCACTGACCAGCAGGCGGACTTCCACCGTTCGCTCGGTGGCGTTGGTCACCTGGACGACGTTGACTTTGCCGTCCCAGAGCTTGTGATCCTTCAGCAGGCGTGTCAGCTCTTGCCGGATGGCCTCCAGCGGCACCGTATAGTCCACGTAGAGAAAGACGGTGCCGAGAATGTCGGCCGAGACGCGCGTCCAGTTTTGAAACGGCTTTTCAATAAAATAGTTAATCGGCAAAATCAGCCTGCGCAAATCCCAGATTTTGACCACCACATAGGTGAGCGTGATTTCTTCGATGCGTCCCCATTCCCCTTCGACAATCACCACGTCGTCTACCCGAATCGGCTGGGTAAAGGCAATTTGCATCCCTGCGACAAATGTCCCCAGCGTGCGCTGGGCGGCAAAACCGATTACCACGCCGGCGATACCGGCCGAGGCCAGCAGCCCTTTGCCCAGCTGCTCGATGCCCTCAAAGGTCATCAGCATTGCCGCAACGGCCAACATCACGATAATCACCGTCAGTATCCGTCGAATCAATGTAAGTTGGGTACGTACTTTGCGGGCACGGAGATTGTCGCTGATATCCACTCTGAATATCCTGAAACACCCATACCAGCTGATTGAGCAGCCAGGCAATCGTGAAAATCAACAACAAACTTAAGGCATGCTGAATGCCGCGCATTACCGGACCGACCTCTTGAACCTGGCGGAGGACAAAAAACACCGCCGCCGTGACCAACATCCAGCGTCCCGCCCGCCGGCAATGCTTGTTAATGACGCCGTCGGGCAAGGTGGGGCTTTTGGTGCTGAATCGTCGACACGCCCGAAACACGATCCAATGGACCAGCAATGCGACCAGTACCGCCGGTACAACGGCCGCCAGCAGCAGCATCAGATTCCAAAGTGCATTCATTAGGACTTCCATCGTCATCGGTTGGCCCTTTCACATTGAAACGAGGCGATTTTCGAGAGAAATCAGCCGCCGGAGAATATGAATTTTTTGACGCCGGTCAGATTAAACCTATGGAACAAACGATTTTTTTCAAGAAAAAACACACTTTTTTTGACCTGACGCCTCAATGTCAGAGGATTCAGCCGCGACGCGACGCACGGCCGGGGCAGACCTCCGGGGTAATCCTTTCGAGGCTGAAAAAAGTCAAAATTCTCAATTTTTCATTCGGGATTCTCCACGGACGGGTCGTAAGGGGGTAAAACTGAAAAAATACTTGAAATATCGAAACCTTTCGATATATTGATACATAAATTATTAATGTGGATTTATTTTATGGATACAAAGAAGACGGAATTAGTGCCCGATAACGTGCTCGAAACAGCGGCTGAATGCCTGAAGGTGATGGCACATCCGGTTCGGCTCAAGATGGCCAACCTGCTGATGACCGGCGACTTTGCCGTGCATGAAATCGCTGAGCGCTGCGGTATCAGCCCCAACCAAGCGTGCGAACACCTGCGTTTGCTCAAAGGCCACGGCCTGCTGGACAGTACGCGTAAAGGCCGGGCGGTCTATTACAAAATCGTCTCACCGCAGTTGCCCGGACTGATTCGCTGCATTCAGGTCAATTGTGCGCAGCGTTCCTAAAGCAGTCTAAAACCCCAAAACAACACTGTTCTATAACGGAGCCAAATTATGTCAGAGATAAAAAAGGTGGTCATTGTCGGCGGTGTAGCCGGCGGTGCCTCAGCGGCCGCACGGCTGCGGCGATTATCGGAAGATATCGAAATCATTCTCTTTGAACGCGGCGAATACATCTCGTTTGCCAACTGCGGCCTGCCGTACCATATCAGTGGTGTCATCGCCGAACGTGAGCGGCTGCTGGTACAAACCCCGCAGACAATGCGCAAACGCTTCAACATCGATGTGCGCACGTTCAGCGAGGTTGTCCGCATTGACCGAGAAAATAAACGTGTCATTGTACGCGATCTAAAGGCCGACAAGGAATACACCGAATCGTATGATCGGCTCATTCTCAGTCCCGGCGCCGAGCCGGTTCGTCCGCCGATTCCGGGTATCCACAGTCCCGGCGTTTTTACCCTGCGCAACCTTGCGGATATGGACGCAATCCTTGCACGAATCAAGGACGCCAAAGCCAGCCGCGCGGTTGTCATCGGCGGCGGCTACATCGGCCTGGAGATGGTCGAGGCGCTGAGTGAACGCGGGCTGGCCTCGACGCTGGTGGAATTGGAGCCGCAGGTGATGGGCACACTGGATCCGGAAATGGCTGCCCCGCTGGCCGATGAACTGCGGCTGAACGGCGTCAATCTCCTGCTCAATACCAGTGTCCAGACCATCAGCGAAGAAAATGGCACGCTAAGCGTTCAGCTTAGCAGCGGCGATACTGTCACGACGGATATGGTGATCGTCGCGGTGGGGGTGCGGCCGGAAACACATCTGGCCAAAGAGGCCGGCTTGACAATCGGCGCCCGGGGCGGCATCGTCGTCAAGCCCTCGATGCAGACCAGCGACCCGCACATTTATGCGGTCGGTGACGCCGCGGAGGTGACCGATTTTGTCAGCGGGGCGCCGACACTGATTCCGCTGGCCGGTCCGGCCAATCGGCAGGGACGCATCGCCGCCGATCACATCTGCGGGCGCGACAGTGCCTATCGCGGCACTCAAGGCACAGCCATTTGCAAGGTGTTCAACCTGGCCGCGGCCACCACCGGCCTGAACGAAAAAGGGCTCAAACGCACCGGCATCGCCTGCGAAAAAATCTACGTCCACGCGGCCAGCCACGCCGGCTATTACCCCGGTGCCAGACAAATCAGCCTGAAACTGCTCTTTGCGCCGGACAGCGGCAAGATCCTGGGTGCCCAGGCGGTCGGTGCCGACGGCGTGGATAAACGCATCGACGTTATCGCCGCCGCCCAGCGCGCAGGCCTGACAGTGCAGGATTTGCAGCATCTGGAACTGTGTTATGCCCCGCCTTTCGGCTCGGCCAAAGACCCGGTCAACTACGCCGGCTTTGTTGCGAGCAATGTACTCAACGGCGATATGCCCATCTGCCATGCCGATGACGTGGTCAACCCCGCCCCGAATCAACTGCTGCTGGATGTCCGCACGACCGATGAGTTCGAGAGGGGTACCATCCCCGGTGCGATCTGCATTCCGCTGGATGAGCTGCGCGATCGACTCAACGAATTGCCGCGGGACAAAGAAATAATGGTGTTCTGTCAGGTCGGTCTGCGGGGCTATTTGGCGTGTCGCATTCTGAACCAGCGCGGCTGTCGCTGTCGCAATCTGACCGGCGGATACAAAACGTACTGTGCGTTTATCGGTATAGGCAAAAAAACCGAACCGGTCGTTGCCGAGATGAAAGACGATGCTGGCGAAAACAGGCCTCTTGAACCGTCTCGGCCCGTCAGTGCGACACTTACGATTGACGCCTGCGGTCTGTCGTGTCCGGGGCCGCTGATGAAGCTCAAAGAAGCGATCGATACCCTCGAG
>JAAYQH010000170.1 GCA_012519365.1 Planctomycetota bacterium
CATCAAAATCACAATCAATACATAAGCCGAGATCACCAAAGCGGCATATTCGAGGCGGGCAGCCCGATGTCCCAGCAGCCCTGCCGTGGTGGTGACCTTTGCAACAGCATCGTCAGCAATGTCCCGCAGGTTGTTGCCGCTCAGGATCGACGCAACCAGCGACCCGACCGGCAAAGCGATCGCCATAGCCTGCCACGACCACAGACCAGTCAGCACCAAAAACGCCCCCACCGCCATCAGCGGTCCCATCAGCCAAAAAACACAAAAATCCCCCACCCCCAGATATTTATAAGCCACCGGCAAGGCGGTGTAAAAAAAACCGCCTGCCATTCCAACCAGTCCCAGCACCAGAATCGGCCAGCCGTGAATCGCAATAAAAATCAGCCCCACCGCCGCCGTCAGCCCAAAAGCCCCCAGCCCGGCCAGCAGCACCGCCCTCGGAGGCAGCAGCCCATCCACCAGCACACGGCTGGAGCCATAGGTCTCCGGCCGGTCCACTCCCTTGCGATAGTCAAAATAATCGTTGACCAGATTCGTCGCCGCATGAATCAGCAGCGACGCCAGCACCACCAGCGGAAATAATTCCCATCGCGTCGGCAACTCCGCCCGCAGCACCAATGCCGCAGCCAGAAACACCGGCACCATTGAAGCCGTAAACGTAAACGGCCGTGCCGCCTGCAGCCAGAGGCGTACCGGCGACCTGACCGCCGCGACCGGACGACAACTCTTCATCGCGTATAAATCCTCAATTCTGCCATCTGACCCCGCTGTTCGGTCTCCTGACTTTGCTTCTACTTTTTTTTCATCAGCTCACGCAGCATCGTCGTCGCATAACAGCCGCTGGGCAATTCAAATTCCAATTGAAGAAAATCGCCGTAGAGATCGTGGCCGGCCGTGATCTGCACGTTTTTGGGTTGAAATCGCAGCGGGTGTCTGCCGCCGCGTCCGCCGTAATGTTTGAGCCACCGCAAATCCTCATCGCTCAGCCCCAAAGCGTCGATCAGCGGATTTTCAAAATCGGCTGCCTCGTCGGTCAATTCCGTCATCCTGACCCCCACCAGCGGGCCGGTGGGACTGATTTCAAACCGATCGCATCGCGGCTGCTCCACGGCCGCGTCCTCTACCCGAAAACACGCCCCGTTATCATGTTTATAGGCCATATCACCCGTGAACAGTTTATCAATATACGGCATGCGTTCGACCAATACGCGGTTAAACAAATCCGATTGCCAGGCCGCCACGAAAAGACCCAGCAACTGCCGGTCGAACATCTCAAAGGCCCGCTCAAAATCGCCGCCTTCGCGCATTAAATCCTTCAGTGCATACCGATGGTCGCGAAAATTCGGCAGCCACGCCTCATAGGCCGCCTGATAATTGCCCTGTTCATACAGCCTCCGCGCACGAATAAAGGTCTCATCCGTATCCAGTTCGGGGTTGCCCAGCAAAATATCAAAAAACTGCCGCGCATCGCGTTTGACCGCTGCCTGTCCCAGCAAATGGGTATCCTGACGATAGCCGAACCGTTGCGGGCCGAAATAGTTCGGCACCCCCGACCGCATCAGCACCTCCAATACCCCCTCGGCACGCCGCAGGGCCTCGCTAATCGGCACAGCCATCTGCCGAATTCGCAACGTAAACCGATTGCCCGCCAAATGGCCGATCTTGAGCTTGTTGCCATGGCGGCGAACCTGAAGCACCTGGATGTGTCGGGATTGAAATTTCGCAATCTTTTCCGGATCGACATGTTCAAACGAAATCCACTGCCGTGTGACCGCGCGGGCGTCCTTACGCCCGGCATACCCCACAGTATGCCGAGCCACCCCCGCCGCACGGGCCACCTCGGCAATCATATCGGTCGTGGTCATATTCCGTTTTTCGACGAAGGCAAAGACATGGGACCCTTCGTCGGACGGCTCATACAACCCAATTTCTTCAACACGAAAATCGTCAGGGATTTTCTTGATAACACCGCCGATGCCCGGAATATCAGGCGTCAAATACGGAAAATCATGACGAATCAACTCAACTTCGTTGTCACGTCCATCCGAAATGTGTTTGGGGTTTCTCATCAGACAAAAAATCCGTGGCAGCAAGGTTGCCTTGTTCGCGTTCGCCCGGCCGGTCAAATAGACGCACCTTTAGGGAACAAACGCCGCCGGGTAGTGCGTTATGTGGGGCGCGCCTCGCGGCGGCAGGATCACCGTAATCACATCGAACCGCAAAGGACTGTCCGACACATGATACTGAGTCACAAATCGCTTTGCGGTTCGAGCAATTCGGCGTTGTTTTCTGAAATTAACGGCCGCCCCCGCCGGTGCAAAATCCTCACTGCGGCGGGTCTTGACTTCCACAAAAACCAGTGTGCCGTCTGTCTCACACACGACCAAATCCAACTCGCCGCACGAGGCCGACCAGTTTCGCGCAAGCGTTCGACACCCCTGCCGCCTAAGGTGGCGCTCAGCCTGCCGCTGCCCCCAGCGTCCCAGACGCCGGCGATCGGACAACAGCCCTCGCCGCACCCACGGCAACGGCCGCATGAGACGGAAACTGTGCGCTTTGACCACCGGCACCGTTCGGCTCCGCCCGCTTATTTGGAAACAGTATGCTTGCTGTGCCGCTGCTTCAGACGGACTCCCTTGCCCACACGGTCGCGCAGAAAATACAACTTGGCTCGTCGCGCTTTCCCGCTGCGAAGAGGGCGAATATCGACGATATTCGGCGAATGCAGCGGGAATGTCCGCTCAACACCTTCATCGCCGATCATTCGGCGAACCGTGAACATCTCGTTCATTCCTCGCCCCTTGCGGCTGATCACTATGCCGGTAAAAATTTGGGTGCGAACCTTTTCGCCTTCCACAATACGACAATGCACATCGACCGTATCGCCAACCTCAAAATAGGGTCTGTCCGGTCGAAGACTTTTCTGTTCAACAAGTTCGAGTAATTTTGTTTTCACGTTTCTATCTCCTGTTTCTTATCGTTTTGAGGTATCTTGTTTTCCGCCTGCCGACGTGCCAGCCACGCCGCATACAAGTCCGGCCGTCGCTGCTGCGTTCGCCGCAGGCTTTGTTCCATTCGCCATTGAGCAATCTTGCCGTGATCGCCGCTGAGCAGAATCTCCGGCACACGCATCCCACGAAACACTTCCGGTCGCGTATAGTGCGGATATTCCAGCAGTCCGTCGCTGAACGAATCCTGGGCCGCCGAGTCCTCATCGCCCAGCGCCCCGTCCAGCAATCGCACCACCGCGTCGATAACCACCATGGCCGCCAGTTCCCCGCCGCTGAGGACATAGTCGCCGATAGAAATCTCCTCGGCGTCCAATCCTTCGCGAATCCGCTCATCAAAGCCCTCATACCGACCGGCAATCAGAATCAATCGCGGCTCTCGGCTCAATTCAACGACCTTGGCCTGGGTCAAAGGCGCCCCTTGCGGCGTCAATAGAATCACACGGCCCGGCTCCGGTGCCTCGGCGCGGACATGCTCAACGCATGCAAACACCGGCGGACACATCATCACCATACCCGCTCCGCCGCCGTAGGGCTTATCGTCCACTTTGCGATAGGCATCCGTGGCGAACTGTCTAATATTTGAAAGAACTATCTGAACAATGTCCCGCTGTCGGGCCCGCTTGAGTATCGAATGACTCAGCGGCGACTCAAACATTTCAGGAAACAGCGTCAGGACATCGATACGCATCATCATTCATCAGGCCGAAGCATTCTCGCTCTTTTGAGCGGCCTTGGCCGCGGCTTCTTTCTCCGCCTTGGTAAAGGGCTTACCCAACTTGCGGGCAATCTGACGGGCACGAGCCCGACGCGCCTTTTTGGCATCAAGGCTCGGACAGGCCACTCCCTGTTTGACCAAAATCTCCGCCACCGTCTCTGTCGGCACGGCCCCCAGCTGCATCCAATGCCGGACCCGCTCCAGATTCAGCACAACCTTCTTCTGGTCGTCTTTTTCCAGAGGGTCATAGTGGCCGAGTTTTTCAAGCACACGTCCGTCACGCGGCGTGTGTGCTTCCACCGCATTGATGCGGAAGAAAGGCCGATGACGCCGTCCCATCCGGGTCATTCTGATTCGTACTGCCATAATGGTTCCTTTCGTACAAAGATATATAATAAATTTTTGCGTCCCCTGTGGACACAAAACACGTTAGTCAGTCCGGATTACACGCTCCGTTCAACTCCCCCAAAAGGGGATCGTCCCAAACAGGGCAGCACGCACTGTCCCGGCCGACAACATCTTGAGTCAGCCACGAAACCGCCCAAAGCCGATTGAACCGCCCTTTTAAGCCTCAACGGCCCACACCCCTGACTGCCGACCCCGTCCGGGGCCTTACCACATAAAATCCCATCTTCTTTTTGGATTTCAAAGAGCACCTTGAACCCATCGGAGTGGACAAAAACCAACACATCTAAAAAGCAAAAAAACAAATCACCTCAGGCGGTCGCGTTTATGACTTCTCGTTTGCCTTTAATTTTTTAAGGACATAGCCGTTAATAAAAATCGCCGCCAGCGCCGGGTCCACAGCCGCCCGTTCGGCAATCTGAGCCACCTGCTCATCTGTCAGCCGGACAGCGTTTTGTTTTTCCTCAACCGTCATGGCCGCCGTCAACCGGCAAAACTGCTCATATTCTTCCCGCGTAGGAGCCGCCAGCATCGCCAGCTCACTTTTGCCGTCGGTCGTCTGAAACTGCGCCCGCATCCGCCGACCGTAAGCATCATCTACAAACCGTTGCAGCGCCTTAAGATAGTCATCCACTCCCGACACGGCCATTACCTGCGTTTTTTGCGGGGCGGTTTCTTGCGTTTGCTGCGCTGCTTGACCTTGCCGGCCGATTGCATCGCGCTGAACACATCCATTTTGCCGCTCATCAATCCCTTCAGGGCATTCGGCCCGCCGCCGCTGATGGATTTCATCATCTCCCGGGTCCGCTTAAAGGTCTTGACCAGACCGGCCACATCCTGCACATCACGACCACAGCCGCGGGCAATCCGTCGGCGACGCGACGCATCGATAATATCGGGATTACGCCGTTCCTCAGTCGTCATCGAATGGACGATTCCTTCCATCGCATTGATTTCCCGATCATCCACGTTCAAATCGCCCAAGCCCCCCATACCCGGCAGCAGCTTAAGCAGGCTTGCGAACCCGCCCATCTTTCGGATACTTTGCATCTGCTTAAGAAAATCATCAAACCCAAACGTACCTTTGGCCATCTTGACCTGAAGCTTTTGGGCCTGTTCCTCGTCAAATTGCTCCTGGGCCTTTTCCACCAGCGTAACCACATCGCCCATGCCCAGAATTCGGCTGGCCATACGCTCAGGATGAAACGGCTCGATATTATCAAGTTTTTCGCCAACACCGATAAACTTAATGGGTTTTCCGGTCACGGCCTTGACGCTCAGGGCCGCACCACCACGGGCGTCGCCGTCCAACTTGGTCAGAATAACGCCATCCAGTTCAAGCCGGTCGTTGAATTCCTTGGCGCTGTTGACCGCGTCCTGACCGGTCATCGCGTCACAGACAAGATAAATTTGATGCGGATTGACGGCTTTGGCAACCGCCGCAATCTCGTTCATCATTGCCTCATCGACATGCAATCGTCCGGCTGTGTCCAGAATAACAACGTCGTAACCATTTTGTTTGGCATACTTTACGCCGTTTACCGCCACACGCACAGCATCCTTGACGCCGTCTTCTTTATACACGTCAATGCCCAACTGCTCACCCAGCGTGCACAACTGGTCAATCGCCGCCGGCCGTTGCAAGTCATCGGCCACAAGAAGCGGCCTTTTTTTGTCCTTATCGCGGATGTATTTGGCCAGTTTGGCCGCGGTGGTCGTTTTACCCGACCCTTGAAGGCCGGCCAGCATCACCACTGTTGGACCGGGGCTGACATAATAAATCCGTGGATCGACCGGCCCCATCAGTCGAACCAATTCATCGTGAACGAGTTTGACCATCACCTGGCCGGGACGCAGACTCTTGATCACCTCAGAGCCCAACGCCGCCTGCTGCACATCCTTGCAGAACTGCTTGACGACGTGGTAATTCACGTCCGCTTCGAGCAGGGCCTTTCGCACATCCCGCATCGCATCGGAGATGTTCGCCTCGGTAATGCGTCCTCGGCCGGACAGCGACCGAAACACACCGTTTAGTTTTTGCGTCAGGGCATCAAACATGCCGATTTTCTCATTGAAAACAAAGGTTTTTACCCCCGCTCTGACCTGAAACATTCACTGCCAGCGCAGAGATCTGCCGTCAAAATGGCAAAGTGTACGTTTTTTCACAATATTTTGCAAGTCAAAAACCGAAAAAGTATGCCGGACAAACAACAGCCGAGCCGCGCAAGCGGCCGGATAAGACCGCGTCCCGGCCAATGTGCCCCTATATCCGCATCCCTTCTCGGGCGCCCTCGCGCCGCCGCGCTGTTGGGCCCACCGATACACCGCGCTGTTGTGTTGCATTTTTTTTATGTCGTGTGAACGCAAAATTTCTTTATTTTGACAAATCTTTGTTAATTTGCGTGCCTTTATGGTCGAAACACCGTCAGCAATAAACCATATATCACGGGACTTTAGGAGATTTGACCATGGATTGTGTAATGGAACGACGGCGGGAACCGAGATTGCGTTACAGTTGGCCCATCTGGTTCGCAGAAGACTTCGACGACATTCTCACTCAGGGACAGATGGTTGATTTGTCAAGTAGTGGAGCGGCGTTTACCTGTTATGCCGATCGCTGTCCCGGCCACGGTGAGCATATCACCGCCCGTTTCAGTGTTCCGGCAGCCGAAACGACAGACACCTACGACTTGAAAAACTTCATTCGCGACGGGAAAATCTGCCGAATTGACGAGTTGGGGCCTCATCTTCGACGCGTGGCGTTTCAGTTTTGTGAACCACTGCCCTTCAAGCCCGCAGAACAATATGCAGACACCGAATTGATGGTCGTTTAAGTCCGGTTTTAACATCCGCACCCTCAGGCCCGACTGCCCTTTTTGCCGTCGGGCTTTTTTTGTTGACCCTTTTCGTCTTAACGATAGTATATAAAGATATGCTTGAAAGAGGACTCGTACAAGTTTACACCGGCCAGGGCAAAGGCAAAACCACCGCCGCCCTTGGACAGGCACTTCGTGCCGCAGGCCACGGCGCGAAGGTACTGATTTATCAGTTTCTTAAACCCGCAGAGTTGGCTGTCGGTGAGCGAAGTTTTTTGACGGCCGGCACCATCGAAGGCATCACGCTGCGCACCCTCGATGAGCCGTGGGATATGTTTGAATCCATGGGCGACGAAGAGGCGATCCAGCGGGTCCGCAAGGCCATCTCCGAGGCCCTGAAGGAATTGGAGACCGCCGCCCACGAGAAATATTACGATGTCATTGTACTGGACGAAATCGTCTTTTGCCTGGCCCATAATCTGGCCTCAATGGACGACGTTCGTTGCCTAATCGAGAACCGTGACCCGCACGTTGAATTGATTCTGACCGGTCGGGGTGCGCCCCAGGAGTTAATCGATATGGCCGATCTGGTCACTGAGATGCGGTCGATCAAACACCCCTTCGACAATGGCACCAACGCCCGAAAATGCATTGAGTACTAACCACCCCGGAAATTTTCGGCCGTCGTATTTTCAACGCGAACGCACAGGGGCACGCCTGTTTGCCCTTTTCCTTTTATCTTATTTTATGGCAGCTTTGTCCATTGATTCGAGCAACAGTTCTTCAAGGTCACGGGCGGCGTGTTCCACGTCGAGCTGATTCATAAAGAATTCCGTCGCACCAAACCGCCGCTCGGCCAACATCCGCACCGACTCAAACCGATAACTTTCCTTGAGTCGGGCCTGCCAGTAGCGATAATCAACCTTGCGACGCCAGCTTTCCAACACATCCGAGACGCCCTTGCCGTGAATGGCATAACGGCGAAATTCGTTAAACAGTCCCACCACCCCCATATCCTCCAGATTGCGGGCATCCGACAGAATCATCGCCTCGATCATCTCCGTAAAGCGATTGCTTGACTCAACAATGATTTGGTTGATTTTATCGATCCTCGGCCCAGCCAAGGCGCCGGAGAGTTTGTCAGTCACCACCTGCGTGGAAAAGTCACGCAAATCCGTCTGGCTGATATCCGCCAGTACCAGACGGGCCGACATATCCTCGGCATCGGCATAATGGGCAAACCCCGCGTCGGCAAAGTACGTCGCAGTAATCAGACAAAACCGCTCCACCGGAACATTTTTTTCCGTCAATTCCGGCATCCGGCAGATGTGCTCGACATTCCGCAATATACGCAGCGTCCGATCCCATAACCAGTTGTCTTTGATTCCTGCCAGCGTGGGCACGCAAAGCACTTGCTGGGCGATTTGGCGTATCACATCGATTTCTGACATAACATCTCCTTGACTCTTTAACTCGGCGTTTTTCGACGCGTCCGTTTTTGCCGTCTCTTTCGCGTCGTCACATTTACAAATCGGTTCTGTCGCCAATTGGCGAGCACGGCCTACACTTCTTTTTATCGATACAAACGGACTGTTAAAGCCAAAAAATTTTGAAAAATTTTTCAATTTCTGCCTGTTTGTACAAAGCCGCGGCCTGCAACTACCGAAAAATAATGTAGATTTTACACAGACAGTGAGGAAAATGCCCAAAAATGGTCAATAAAGTGGATGCAAATGGCCGATGAACATGGTATAATCGACGTAATGGAATGCATCTATAATAAAACGCAAAGGCAGAGCAGGTTGGCCCAAACGTCAGGGAAGATAATGGCAGGTCAAAATCGCACGGTGGCAGTGTTGTTCGCCCTGCTGGCGGCGATGACCGTGGGTGCGATGGTACTGATGACACTGGATCAATATGCGCCCGGTGCGGGGGCATACAGTTTGTCCAGTTACCTGCGTCTGGACCCTGTCGAGCAGGTGGTCAAAAATACCCTGCAAACAGCGCCTGCCCAATGGGACGGCATTGAAGTGTTTTACAGCCGGACACGGGCGGGCAATGTAGATGAGCTGCCTCTTTTGATCAGTCTGTCCGGCGGCCAGGCCGAGCAGTTCCATTTTCTGGTCTGCAACGGCAACGGAGCCGAGGACGGACACATCCAAACTACGCCCCAATGGCGCCAGCAGGCCGCCGCCGAGCAGAGCGGCACGATTCGTATCTGCGTCGTCGGCGACAGTCGAACACCCCTGACCAACAGCCAGATTCAGCGAACCAACGATCTGGTCGAGAACCTGAGCCGCACGTTTAATATCGGCCCCCGCCGGATTCGCTATCCTGCAAATTGGTAAGCTTCGAGACAACCACACCTTTCCAGCCGGCCCTGCAAGCCGGTTTTTTTGTTTCAAATCCTTGGCCAATTCGCCCCCGAGCGGCGAGATATCAGCCCCGACGCGGGCACATTTCTATTCTCTGTATGTCCATAAAAAAACGACGTGTATCAAAGGCATTAGGGCCGGCTCGAAACAAGTCGCTTTTTTATGTCTAATAAGACGGGGATTTTTACAGGACAAAGGGGCTGATCGTATCGCCGTATTGGGACTGAGCGTCTTTGAGACGGTTTCGAATCGCCTCGAAGGTCTCATACACCAGCGGCGGCGTATCGGAAACCTTTTCCCGATAAATCTTCTCAACATGGTCGTATTTGGCCAGCAAGTTGGTCACACGAATGGTAAACTGCTTTTCGTAGGCCTCTTTGGAGTAGCAAATCTTTAGTTTGTTTCGAAACAGCGGCACAAGGTCTTCATATCGGGGAATCCAACCCGTCGGCGTTTGAAGGGCATCCACATCACCGTGAACACGCTGCTCAGCCCAAAGCAGCCACACCATTTTATACAGTTTGCCGTTGAGGAACTTGCCGTTTTCATCCTGCAAAAAATAGTTGACCGAAAAGATAGCCGGCGGATTGTCAAGTGTTTGCCCAAAATTGAGATTGTTTTGGATATACCTGCCCAGCGGAACCGAAACAAAATCCTGATTGGCCATAATATTGAATTTTCGCACGCCGGCTTTGCCGAGGGTAGCGGCGGTGGTTTCCGATTCGATGGACGCGCCTTTGGCGATAATGCCCTCGACCCAATTAAAGGCCTGCTCGATCGGCACGTGGGTATCACAGTCACGTCCCCCATAAATGATACCCCCGATGGGAACACCCTCGGGGTTGTCAAACTGGCTGTCCAGATTCTCAAGGGCCGACAGTCGAATAGTGTATCGGGCGTTTTTGTGCGAAGGGGGGATGGGGTTGCCGTCTTTATCGGTTTTGCCTTTGTACCATGGGCCGCTGAAATTGATGCCCTTATCGGGGATCGGCTCGCCCATTCCCTCCCAGTAGGGTTTCCCGTCGGCGATCAGCACATTGCCGAAAATGACCTCGCCGGGGGTCTTTAGGGCCTTGAAAATGATAGGGTCATCCTGGGCATTGACATCGTTAATGATCCCAAAAATGCCCTGCTCGACATTGGCGGCATAGGCTTTACCGTTGCGTTTGCGGAAATAGGCAATATCATCGCCGACAATGGTCTGCCCCGGCAACATGGCAGTGCTGGTCTTGCCGCAGGCGGAGGGAAACGCGCCGGAAAAATAAGTCACCCGTTCATGAGGCCCATGCACACCCATAATAAACATATGCTCGGCCAGCCAATCCCCATCTCGCGAGGCCCGCTGAATCGCCAGTCGCAGGGCCAGTTTTTTCAAACCGACGGTATTGCCGGCATATTGTGTGTTGACCGTATAGACCATATCTTCTGTCAGGTCAATATAGATCCGCCGTTTTTGCCAATTGAGGCTGCATCCGTTTTCATCCAGCTGCCCCTCGCTGTGCAGAAATCGGAAAAAGTTATCACTGCCCTTGAGCCGTTTGAATTGCTCATAGCCGGGACGATAGAGAATACTTTCGCTGTGGGCGACATACGGCGAATCTGTAATCTGGACGCAGGAAATCGAAAAATCCGACCCCGTCGGACACAAACACCAAAAACACACCAGCATCGTGCGGCCTTTCATAATGCCTTTAAGCAGGCTCCGCAGATCAGCAAGCCCTTCATCGCGGTCGATGGAGTTCAAACTTTGTCCCAATTCCATCCCTTTGGGCAGCAGATACCGCGTGTTGGCCGGATCGCGTCCCTGATCGTGTGGACCGTCAAAATGATAGGTATGACCATCCGTAACCAGAGGATGTTCGCCGCCGCCATTGACGGCCCATTGCCGAATCGTGTCAATATCGCTCTGCGAATCGGTAAACACAACGACGTTATCCGGCTCGGTCAATTCGATCGCATCGGCCACAAAGGCGTTCAGGTGCGAATTATTCAACGCTGCTAACTTTTGACGATTATCCTGATCAAGTTTGCGTTGCAGGATATCCTGAACATCAGAAATGCTCAATTTGTCGGCCACTGTTATCCCTTCCTGCTTATCGTTGACATTATTGCTTAGAATCCCGTTAAATAAGTTCAAAATCCGGCAAATTCTAAAAAACGCCCCTCTGTTCGTCAATCTTTTTTTTGTCACCACAAGAACTTTTATGGACAAGAAGGGTGAAAATCAGACAAGTTTTCGGTATAATCACCTCTGATTGAGATCAAAAAGAAACGCGGTTTATTCTCAACAAAGGAAGAAGTGATATGTCCATTCAAGATAAGGCGACGCAATTTATAGAAGAGTTGAAGGCCTCTCATTATACGGCCGTATTGACCGGCGCAGGAGTTTCGACCGCCTCGGGGATTCCTGATTTTCGCAGTTCTAACGGGCTTTATTCCAAAATATCACCGGAAACATTTGATCTCAATTTTTTCCTGAATCAGCCGCAGGCGTACTACCAAATCGCCTGCGAGCACATTCACCCGCTGGCCGACAAATCACCGAATGTCACACATACCATGCTGGCTGAACTGGAGCGGCGAAACCTGGTGGATATGGTGATTACTCAAAATATCGATGGATTGCACCAAAAAGCCGGCTCCATAAATGTTATTGAATTTCATGGCAATGTAACGGGCTTTCACTGTACCGAATGCAATAAACCCTACACCCGTACCTGGGTGGATGCGCAAATTCAGAGCCGCCGCGTACCTCGCTGCCTCGCGTGCGGAGCGCTGGTGAGGCCGGATATTGTCTTTTTCGGGGATTTGATCCCCGTCGATGCCCTGTCGGCGGCTCAAAAAGCAGCCGAGCAGTCTGAACTGTTCTGTGTGTTCGGCTCGTCCCTGCAGGTGCAGCCAGCCGCCGGGATTGCAATGCTGGCCCGCCAATGCGGCGCGAAACTGTTTATCGTCAACCGTGAACCGACCGGAATGGACAGTTGGGCCGATGAGGTCTGTTATGCCGATCTGACGGAGTTTTCCAAGGCAGTGCTGGAGCGGCTGTAAGCGTTAAAATCACACGCGGCCGTTTTTTTTTGTGTTTTTATTTGTGTCAACACCCTGCTATAATAACCAACGTCCAATAAAAACGGTAATTGTTATTTTTTCAAAGGGATACTCACATGAATTTCGCCGAGTCGCCGGAGGATAAACTTACCATCGAATTATCCGAGCCGCAATGGCAATTGCTGCAAAAGGCTCGGTCCAGGATGGATAAAGACTTAGCGCGGTGCATCAGCGTCGCGGTCAAACGAAACAACCTGTATGAATTGTATCTGACAGAGGACGACGTAGAGGACTTGGCCGATTTCCTCGAAGAACAGGTCTATTCCGCCCGAAGCGAAAAGCAGAAAAATGCTTATTTTGAATTATTAAGTTATCTGGTCGATTTTCTGGATGACCAAGAGGAGGGGCTATTTCAGCCGCTGGTGGACAATCAGTCGCAAATGACCGGCAGTGTGTATGTCATTCGGGTGGAATTGGCGGATGACAAGAAAATCTGGCGGCGGATCGCCATTCGCGGCGGCCAGACCCTGCATGACCTGCACAATGCGATATTTGAGGCATTCGACCGCGAAGAAGAGCACCTCTATTCTTTTTTCATTCCGCCAACCCCAAGCAAGAGTAAAAATATCAATGTCTTTAGAGACAGTCCCGAATTTACCCATCCCTATGCCCTTGAGGATAGCCCGGTAACGATGTTACTCGGCATGTTTGATCCGAGCGGCCTGCCTCGCAACGCCGCAAGTACAGCGATCCAGACCCTCGACCTGGGCAAAGGCCACCGGATGTTCTATATCTTCGATTTCGGGGACAGCTGGGAGCATTGGCTCACCGTTGAGCAAACTGACGGCCAGGCAGACGAGGGCCCATATCCTCGGATTCTTGAACAACACGGCGACAGTCCGCCTCAATATTGGTACGGAGAAGAAATGGACGAGCAGGAGGACGCCGACGAGTGGGACGAGGACCTTTGAGCCGCCGCTC
>JAAYQH010000171.1 GCA_012519365.1 Planctomycetota bacterium
AAGCGGCGGCGGCAAAAGCGAAATGCTCGAGCATGTTCATCGCGAAAAAGACGGCCGGTTTCTGCTGGGGGAAAACATCGTAACCGGCAAAAAGCGGTATGTGGTGCTCAACCAGACCTGCCATCTGAATCCGGTAACCGACGATATGGCGATGTGCCGTCCGACAACCAAAAACACAGGCGATTATTTGGTCGTCAAAGACGCTGAACAGGCGTGGTTTGTCCGGATCAATCACATTCGAAAATACGGCACCAACCCGCACCTTGAGAGCATCACCGTCCATCCGCCGGAACCGCTGATTTTTCTGAATCTTCGGGCCGTGCCAAAAGCGACCTGCCTGATCTGGGAACATACCGAAGACAAGCCCGGCCTGCCGTGTCCGAATCCACGGGTGATTTTGCCGCGGCGATTTGTCCCCCACGTGGTCGATGAACCGGTGGAGGTCATGATTCGCAGCTTCGGCATTCGCATGCCCCCGTGCACCAAAGAAAAACCCTCGTATGGAATCGCGGGCTACCTGCATGTACTGCCGGCCGGGCTGGCGTGGCTGTGGCGGCTGGTTGCCCCCCGCGGCCATGACAACCCCAGCATCACAGACACCGGCGGCATGAGCAGCGAGGGTGTCGGGTCGTATTGGCCGTTTGCGACGGGACGGATTGTGGATCACGCCAATTTGCTACTGCGCCAAATCCAAAGCACACCGAAGGTACGCTATGTGCTGATCCCCAACCAGCATGTCGGGGCGTGGCGGGTCAGTTTTATGCCCCAATGGATCAGTCGGGAGTATCTCGGGCGGCGGGGTGCGGCCCGTTTTCACCCCCAGCAGATTCAGCCGTCGCGATGCCCCCTGCTCGGCTATGCCTTCAACACGATGCAGGTCGAAGGAACGCCGATCTCACCGAGCTTTTTGCAGGTGGAAACCCAGCCGGAAGTCGGGATGGAAGGCTTTGACGCCGGGGCGGAAATCCTGCAAAAGTTCTTCGATCGGGAATTGAAAAACTTCCTGCACCCCGACCTGGACCCGCTGGGCAAAAAAATTATCGCCTGCTGTCTGGACAGGGGCAGCGTCAGAGACTACGAAGCATTGATGTATGACGTTTTCTTTTAGACCGTTAACGCCCCTCTCACTGGCCAGGGCAAACACGGCGGGGCTTGGGCAAGAGCCGAATGACCCTGTTCATCGTGAACGGACAGTCTGGGGCCTCGGGCCGTTGCCGGCGGACAGACAAAGACACCACACTTACCGGGGAATATCACTGAAAAGACGGCGTTGCGGCCTGTTGTTCCATTCGCAGGAAAAACGCTCGGCTCAAACGCTGGGCCTCAGCAATTTGTTCAGGCGTCATCAATGAGCGTAAAAGATCATGCGCTTTTTGGCGCCTTCGCTCCCTTGTGCCACGGCCAGATTGAACCATTATACGCCTGCACATAATCCTCCGGCACGTCTTCGCCCGCAACATACATCACGCCCAGATTGCATTGAGCGGCAAGGAGATCAACGCGACACCAATCACAATGATGCAAATGGCTGTATATTTCATCTGTTTTCTCCTATCTTTGCTGATCGATACACCTATTACACACCAATAAATCTCCATTTTCAAACAAAAATTGGGCACAGACACTGACACAGCCCGTGCTGCGTCCTGCCAAGCGGCGGCCGCAACTGAAGGCGTCAAAAGATTATCCTGAACGCTGCGCCGTTAAAATGTCGAATCAGGCCGGCCTAAATATTTACAAGAATAAGCCCGGATTTCCCAAGTAAATCCGTGCAAAAAGGTAAGATTTTGACAGTATAGGGGCTTATGGATGCTGTCTACAACAGTTTTTGTGTTCAGATTTGAAGACCCCAATGGGTGAAGCCAAAAAGGAGGGGTCTGTAAAAAAATGACGGCTGTAAGTAATATGAAGCAGAAAAGCCGTATATTTACGGAATTTTGAGGAAAACTGGTCGTGAAATCGATTTTTCTTGACCTTGCGGCAGCGATTTTTGTAAAATTGTAGGTGTTGTTAGGAGAAATTGTGTTTTTTAATGGTGTATTTGGGAAATGTCAGTTGAAATGAAACAGGGGGTGCGTTTGGGTTAGTGCAGGTAATGTTCTGAACCATCTGCCGTCACGGATGTCGAACGGGTTAGGGTAAAGCCCCCGCTTTGCCGTCAGAATTGTAATTTGTCGGAGGCTAGAAGTCATCCAAAAACCCCATTAAAGCGGTGTTTTCAGTGTTGAAAACAAGGGTTTGGGGATAGGTTCTGGTTATTTATGAAAAGAAAGAAAGAAAGGGTGATGAATTATGAACAGATTAACCGCAGTTTTGGTAGCCTGTGTGTTTGCGTTTGGTATCGCAGCACAGGCAGATTTTGTGAACATTGATTTTGATGAACAAGAGTATGTAGCCGGTCAGTTACCGCCGCAGCCGTGGCTCCAAGAGTACAACGGTACCCATCACAGTATTGAAGCCGAAGTGGGCTACGAAGGTACGCAAGGGCTGGTGATTACCAGTGAGGAAAATTGGGCGGGTGTGACCTATGTCTTTCCGACGCCGCTGACATCGGACATGGGGGCTGTAAAAATCTCGGTTTTGGTGAATCCAGCCATACCGGAGAGTGTAGTTAATTTTGGAAGTTATGGCGGAATCCAACTCGGCCGCGGAGAGCAACGTTACGGCACGGCCACCTATTTAGGATTAATCTTTCGAATCGTCAACGGTATCAAAGGGGTCTATGGTCCCGGCAGTTGGTATGGCACTGATCTGGGGCTGACCTGGAGTCCCCGCCATTGGTACGAGCTTACATTTGAGGTGAGCCAGGACTGGCAAAATATAACCATCAGCGTTCGCCCAATCGGCGGCCAAGCGGTTTCAGGCACATTCGCCTGGGATGGCGGCGAGATTAGCCGCCTTTGGGCCATACGGCCGAATAATGATTCAGCCATCTACGACAATATAATCGTTACAGTTGAAAGCCAGAATCCGACAGGAGATTTGACAGGAGACGGCTCTGTTAATCTGGCGGATGCGGCAGTTGTGGCTCAATGGTGGATTGCGGCGTGTGATGCAGCGAACAACTGGTGTGAGGGGGCTGATTTGAATCAGGACGGCACGGTTGCCATTGAAGATCTGCTCATAATGGCCCAGGATTGGCTGTTGGGCTGAGAAAATTTAAGGGAAAATTTAAGGGGTCAGACACCTTTTTTGGGTTGACAGGCGGGCTGACGAGGGTATAATCGCCGATTATGCCGCGACAAAGACGACTTGACAAAGGCGAGAAGGTGTATCATGTCCTGAACCGAGCCAACGGCCGGCTTGGGATCTTCAAGACGGCG
>JAAYQH010000172.1 GCA_012519365.1 Planctomycetota bacterium
GTATTCGGTCAATAAACATGACAAACAAAAACGAGGAGATAAAGGGACGATGACAATGTTAGACTCAAAACGAATTGGACCAGCCATGTTTTGTTGTTTCACCTTGCTGGTTTTGCGGGCAAGCATTTGGTCTGCAGTGTCGTTAGCCGCGTCGCCTTTGACGTCTGATGGTGTTGTGCAGAGCGAACATGCTTTTGAGAATGAACAGTTTGATATACAACGCTGCAAAATACGGTTAGGTACGAATTGGCGTTTTATGCGCGGGGATATAGACAATGCCCACGACCCGACGTTAGATGATTCATCTTGGCGGGTTCTTGATCTGCCTCACGACTGGAGTATTGAAGATTTGCCGCCTGTTGAAGATCGGATGCCGGAACTGCAGGCTGTAAAGGGTCTATGGCGATTCCATAAAGGCGACAATGCCGAGTGGAAAGCCCCTGGTCTGGATGACAGCGAATGGCAGCAAGTGGTGCTGCCGAACACATGGGAACGCCATAGCGACTATACCGAAAACAATGTGTACGGCTGGTTTCGTCGAACAATTGAGATCCCCAAAGAATGGAAGGGAAAAGATTTTATTCTCTATCTTGGGCGGATTGATGATGTCGATGAAGTTTGGCTTAATGGGCAACGGATCGGGGGTACCGGCTCATTTGGGCCGAATTATCAGACGGCCTGGGATATTGAACGGCGGTATCTGGTCCCCGCGTCGGTGGTGCGCGATGACGGTCCAAATGTGTTAGCGGTTCGTGTCTTTGACGGCCAGGGCGACGGGGGGATCTATGATGCCGGATTAGAGGCTGTACGTGTCGGCCCATTTGATACCCGAGAAAGCCAGGGAGGTCTTTTTACAGGTTTTACCGTTGGCGGTATCGGCTGGTATCGCAAACACTTTGCCGTCCAGCAACCGAATAATCAGGTGTCGGTGCTGTTTGACGGGGTGTACATGAACGCTGAAGTCTGGATCAACGGTCATCGCTTGGGCGAACATCCGCATGGCTATACCTCTTTTAATTTTGACCTATCACCTTATCTGAATCCGCCGGGGCAGGATAATGTCTTGGCGGTACGTGTTCGCAATGAAGGCAGAAACAGCCGCTGGTATTCCGGCTCAGGGATATACAGACCTGTGTGGCTTGTGACCACCCACCCGGTTCATATTCCAATAGGGGGGCTGTTCATCACGACACCGGAAGTTTCCGAGGAAAAAGCCCTTGTCAAGGTATCAATAGAGGTATGTAATGCAATGGACCGCAGCACAAGAGCCTTGATTCGTGTTCATGTGTTAGACAGCGACGGCCGTTATATCGGTAGCTCGCAGGGGCCTTTGCATTTGGTCGGCGGGGAAAGCCGAACTGTTGAGCGATACGTTGAGGTGCGCCGGCCTAAACGGTGGTCGCCTGATTCACCTGAGCTGTATTCAGCACACGTCGATGTTTTTGTGGAAGGAAAACAAGTTGACGGCGTGTGCACGAACTTCGGCATTCGAACGATCGATTTTGATGCCGAAAACGGGTTTCGGCTTAATGGGAAAACGGTTTTGCTGAAGGGGGCCAATTTGCACCATGACAATGGGCCACTGGGCGCGATGGCAATCGACCGCGCAGAAGAACGGCGGGTGGAATTATTAAAGA
>JAAYQH010000173.1 GCA_012519365.1 Planctomycetota bacterium
CGGCTCGCTGCACAACTGAGCTGGTCGCGGCCGAACGCATCAATCCCAATACGGCCCCGACAGCCAGTCTGATGCGGCTGCCGGGCATTGGACGAACCCGGGCGATGGATATTGTTGAGTTTCGACAGTCCCGCCCGACGGGGCAGCCGGTCTTTCGCAACGCCGCCGATTTGCAGCAGATTCGCGGCATCGGACCGGTAACCGCCGAGAAAATCGCACCATATTTGACGTTTGAGTTTGAGTTTTAATTTTGATTATCGATCTGAGTTTAGACAAGAACATCGTAAATCACTGCCTAAAAGGGCAAAGTTCAACATATATGGCTGACTGGGAAATCAAAAAACCACTGGGACAATGTTACGGCACGCAAGAACCCTTTGAGCCGGGTCAGGAGTACTACGCCGCACTGGTAGAAACCGAGCAGGGACTGGTGCGGAGAGATTATAGCATTGGCTACTGGCAGGAACACAAGCCGGCGGTCTATTGTTACTGGAAGACGCGAATGACCCGTCCCGAACAAAAGAAAAAATTGTTTATTGACGACGAGATGCTGATGGCATTCTTTGACCGATTGGCAGACGAAACCGACCCGGAAAAAATCAACTTTCGCTTCGTTTTGACGCTGATTTTGATGCGAAAGCGAAAACTCAAATACGAAAGCAGCCACATTGACTCGACGGGTCAAGAACTCTGGACCCTCCGCGTGACCGGACAAGGTCGCACAGAAACAGTCGTCAACCCTCATCTGACCGAGGACCAGATCGAACAGCTTTCCGGCCAGATGGGACAAATATTGCAGGTGGAATTTTAGACGATGACAGGCCAATGAAACCAAGTGTAAACAGTAGGATGGAATGTCCGGACTTCAAAAGTCTTGTTTTCAGAGAACAATTCCGCCCCCGGATGCTGAGTATTCACCTTGCCATGGCATCGGTGATGCTGCTGGCCTATGGCTGCGGCAAGCCGCAACAGATCGAACCGTCGCCATTGTGCGCAGGTAAGCCAACCATTGAGCAGGCCGCGTTCGCCCTGACTGCTCAACGCGACCAGTTGGCCCCGTTTCAGGCATCTGCACGGTGTGTAATGGAATGGCGCGATGCTGAAGATCGTCTGCATCGGGAAAGTTTTGACGCCCATGCGGCTTGTGTCCCGCCGGAGCGGGTTTTCTTTCGCGCAGACAAATTCGGCGAGATTCGCTTTGGCGCTAACGAATCCGAATTCTGGCTCCGCATCAAGCCCGAATTGGACACCTATTGGTACGGCACGCGGCAACAGGCCCAGCGCTGCGCCCACGTGCTGATGATTAACCCGGCCAATCTGGCCGAGGCGCTGGGGGTAGTCCATGTCGATACGAACTGGGAACTGTTTCACCGCGACGGATACGACTTATTGACCCAGCGTCGGAACGGAAGGCCGGTCAAACGCGTGTATGTGGACTGCTGCGATTATCGGGTGCGGCGGATTGAATATTACGACCCCCAAGGGCAGGTTGTCGCGGCGACGGAGCTGTCAGATTACACCCCCATCGACCCGGCCCTTGTGGTTCCGACCCACATTCGGCTGATGACCATTTACCAGGGGCTGGAAGAATCCTCGGCGCGGATCGAACTGCGAAACATACGTCGGTTTGACCCCACCCCGGCTCAGCTTGAGAATCTGTTTAGCCGTCCGGGCCGGGATGGGTACGGCACGGTACTGCGGCTGGATGAAAATTGTACGTTTAGCCAAGAACTTTGACCCGACAGACCCCCCCCTTCTCTTGGAAATGAGGCAACTATGACACGATTGACACTGAATGAACGGATTGGACAAGGCGTCTTTTTTCTGGACGGCGCAATGGGTACACAATTGTTCGCCGCCGGCGCCCAACCGGGCAGCTGCAATGAACTGCTGAATCTTGAATCCCCGGCGATTGTCGCGGCTGTTCATCGCGCTTATCTTGAGGCCGGCAGCGATGCGGTGATTACCAACACCTTCGGCGGCAACACCCTCACGCTGCGCCGCCACGGACTGGAAAACAAAACCGTCGCAATCAATCGAGCGGGAGCCAAAATTGCCCGTCAGGCCGCCGGCCCCGAACGC
>JAAYQH010000174.1 GCA_012519365.1 Planctomycetota bacterium
AATTGCTTGGCCTCTTCCAGCAGGGCCAAGCCTTCTACGCAGCCGTAACCGCCAAACGACATATTGTACACAGTTCGCCCGGAAAGGGTTTCAATTTGTTGAGGCCATGCCTGTTCGCGGCGGACGGCCATGCCGTAAGTCTGGGAATCGCCGATCGCAACGATGTCTGCCTGAACCCGCGAAATGCGGTTGCGAAATCCCCTCGCATCGTGATCGGGATGGGCGGGGTTGGGACGATAACCGAGCCGCTCATCGGAAATGTGAAGGGGTATCGCCCTGCCGGACAGCACGTGAGCCACGCTCGGTGACAGCCACGTCAACACGTGCAGGGCAAATTCGATCGTAGTTAAGGCCAACAGAACGGACAAAAGAGGAAAAAGTGTGTTTTTGGATATAACAGAGTATGTTTTTCTATGCTTTAGCCCATAAATCCCGATTGAAATCGCCGTAATCTCAAACAGCAGCACGACGATAAGGCGCAGTGGTGAGAGATGGCCGTGTGAGAGCCGCAGCAATGGGCTTAAGACCCACGGATTTAGCAAAAAACCGGCTGCAATGAGCAGAATCGCCGGCAAGGCGTTTATTTTCTCTTTTTTTGTCTGTTTCATTTGGATCGCCGAATCGGTTTTTTCGCAGTATACTCTCCGGTACTTCAGGATTCAATCCTTTGGACGAAAGGAGCCGTCGCCGCAGGCGGTGCCGAGGATCATTAAATCTATTTTTCTACGTGGGTTTCGGCAAGAGGCCTTGACACGGGCGACGGTTTGATTATAATAACACTTTATATTGGCGTAATAGAACGTAAGAAAGGCATTGATATGTTTGTTTTAGGAACAATAAGTCGTGCTTGGGCATAGGGTTACAGTATGCTTGGTAAAAGCGTGCCAAACGCTCGGCCGACTTTGTGATGAGAAGCGAAATACTTCAGGGATTATGCAAAACGCAGGATTTTTTTCGCGGAGGGCACGATGACCGATTGACGGGACAACCTGAATCGGTCTGGGGTCGTGTTGACCAAGGCTCGAAAGCGTGCTGCATCGTGTAAAGTGGTAACCTGAAGGTTTCCACTTTTTTGTTTTCTGAGAAGGAAAAGGACAATATGAATCAGGAATTAATACGGATCGTTGACAACATCGCACGGGACAAAAACATTGACCGCGAGTCCATTTTTCAGGATCTTGAGCAGGCAATGGTTTCGGCGGCACGAAAATACTTCGGCTTGCAACACGGCGACGAAGGCGATATCGTTGTGCATATCGATCGCACAACGGGCCAGATTACCGCGTACAAGGACGATGTTCAGATCGACATCCGTAAATTAGGGCGGATTCCGGCCCAAACCGCCAAACAAGTTATGATTCAAAAAATCAAGGCGGACGAGCGGGACAGTATTTATGCTGAATACGCTCAGCGTAAAGGGCAAATCGTCAACGGTATCGTGGCCCGCCACGAAGGCAGCGTGCTGGTGGTGAATTTGACCAATCGGGTTGAGGCTATTTTGCCTAAATCCGAGCAGATTACCGGTCAAACTCACCATCCCAACGAACGGATTCGGTGTTTGATTCTGGACGTGCGGGACTTATCCAACCAGGTTAAAATTATCCTGTCTCGGACTCATCCGGACTTTATTTGTCGCCTTTTTGAGTCAGAAGTGCCTGAAGTAGCCGACGGGACTATTGAGATCAAGTCGCTGGCGCGTGAGGCCGGCTATCGCACGAAAATCGCCGTGGACTCCATTGACGATAAGGTGGATCCAGTCGGTGCGTGTGTGGGGGTACGCGGCAGTCGGATTCGCAATATTGTGGATGAACTTGGCGGCGAAAAAATTGATATTGTCAAATGGAGTGATTCTTCACAAAATTTAATTGCCAATGCGTTGGCCCCGGCTAAAGTCAGTGAGATCGCGATTTGTTTTGAGTTGGGACGGGCCACCGTGGTAGTCACGGAGGACCAGTTGTCCCTGGCGATCGGCAAACACGGGCAAAATGTTCGTCTGGCGGCACGTCTGACGGGCTGGGATATCGACATCCTGACGCCGAATGAATACAATAAGGAGGTGGATCGGATGGCCGAGGCCCTTAAGGGGGTGCAAGGCGTTGACGAGAACTTCATTGATAAGTTGCTGGCTCTGGGGATTATCTCGGTGCTGGATCTGGAGGAGGTGGGCACCGAACCGCTGATTGAAGAATTGCAGGTTCCGGCTGAGCAGGCGGAAAAAATTATCGCCGCGGCGTCAGAGGCCGCAAAAAAGGCCGCCGCTGAGAATGTGCGGACGCAGGCTCAGGCCCTGCTTAAACAAGAAAAGAGCAAAAAGAAAAAACGCAAATAAACGTCGCGTAGTCGGCGTCATGGTTTATCGGAGAGACGGATATTGGCTAAATCGACACGTGTTTACATTCTGGCCAAAGAGCTTGGCGTCAAGAGTCAGGCCATTGTGGAAAAATGTCAGGCTGAAGGCTTGAAAGATATAAAAAACCACATGGCGGTGATCTCTGTGGGCCTGGCCGCGACGATCCGTGAGTGGTTCAGCGAAGGCGAACATACCACGGCGGTCGAGAAAGCTGCGCCCGTCGATTTGAAAAAGGTTCGCGTCAAGCGAAAGAAAAAGGTCGAAGCAGAAGAAACGCCCCAACCGACTGAGACGGACCAATGCCCGGCATCAGAACAAGGGGCCGCCGTTGCCGAGGCAACGGTGCAAGAGACCGAAACGTCCATTGAACCTGGACGCGAAACGGAGGCGGTTGCGGCCCAACAGGCCGCCGAGCCGACAATCGAGGTCGCC
>JAAYQH010000175.1 GCA_012519365.1 Planctomycetota bacterium
CTGCCGAAATTGCCCTGCGGGTCCACCAACGGTACCCGCATATTCCAATCCTGACCCAGCCGAACCAGCGTACCGTAGGTCGCCTGGTCGCCGTGGGGGTGATAATTACCGCTGGTATCACCGACGATCTTGGCACACTTTCGGTGTTTGGAACGCGGACCAAGATTCAAATCGTTCATCGCCACCAGAATTCGACGCTGAGAGGGCTTTAACCCGTCTCGCGCATCCGGCAGCGCACGGGCCACGATCACACTCATCGCGTAGTTTAGATACGAATTCTTCATTTCGTCGAGGATTTCCATATCCTCAAAACGCTCGGGCTGAGATTCTATCTTTTCTTCGTCCATAATCTATCTTTCTTCAAAAGAAACGGCACGTTCCCTCACGGCGATGAACCACTGTCCCTCGGCGGCAAATCGCCATAGGCTGCCGCCATTCGGGAACTATTGCAGACCAACCGCCCTGCAAAAAAGCATCCTGAAACGCCGTTTTTGCCGACTGTATGTTCCGCTTTTCAGACAAAATACAGAATATAGGAGTCTATCTCAAAACCGGCTAAAAGTCAACGATTCTGTCGCCCCAAAATGGGGCGTTTTGCAGGATTTTTTCCTTGCGTTAACAGACGATTGGGGCTACTTTTCCGAATACTTTTCCACTATACCCTGTCTGGAAAATCACAGGCAGCAACTGATAAAATAGAGACGCAAAGGCGGCATTGCCGCGTAGGCCAAAATGAAAATTGCACTGATCATAGAACGCTTTGATATTGCGCTCGGCGGCGCGGAACGGTCGGTTTCTCAGATCGCCGAACATCTGCGATCAACAGGACACGAGGTTACAATCCTGGCCTCTGTCGGCCCGGCAGAGGCAAAAGGGGTCAAGGCCCTGTGCGGCCATCAAACGCGGGAACGCATCCCGTTTTCTCAATATCGTGCTGCGTTGGAGACCCATTTGAAGCAGACCGCTTACGACATCGTGCACAGCACGCTGCCTTACAGCGGGGCCGATCTCTACCAGCCGCGCGGCGGCAGTTATGTGGAAACCGCCCTCCGCAGCGCCACAGCCTATTCCAATCCGCTCGTTTCGCTGTTCAAACGTGCAACCGGCTTTGCCAATGCCAAACGCCGGCAGTATCTTCACGCCGAACGGGACGTCTGCTCGACCGAAAAGGTCGTCATCGCTGCGCTGTCAAACTATGTCAAATCGCAATTTCTAAAGCACTACCATCTTTCCGAAGAGCGAATTGCCCTAACCCCCGGCGGTGTCAAAACGCCGTTACCAATCGACCCGACACAGGTCGAACGCTGCGAAAGGGAGATTCTGACGGCACTTGATGCCGACCGGTCGCATACGACCCTGCTGCTGTTTGCAGCCAATAATTTCCGCCTCAAAGGGCTGCACGATCTGCTCTGTGCCATGAGCGTCTTCAAACAACAGATATCTTCGGACCGGCTGGGGCTGATCGTCGCCGGGACGGGCAAGCAGCCGCCCTACCACCGTCTTGCCAAAAGGCTTGGAATAGCTAAGGATGTTTATTTTGTCGGCTATACCAACGCCATTGAGAATTATCTGGCCATGTGCGATGCGGCCGTGCTGCCGACGTATTACGATCCGTGTTCACGATTCATTCTTGAGGCCCTCTCGCTGGACAAACCGGTCTTGACCACCCGCTACAATGGGGCAACCGATTTCTATCGTCATTTGCGACACGGCATTATTCTCGATGAACCTTACCGCATTGAGCCATTTGTCCATGGTCTGGCCGCCCTTTCGCGACCGGAAAACCGTCAGGATATGGCCGAGGCAATCCGTCAGGACGGCCTGATGCAGGCCGTTTCCATAGAAAATCATTGTGCTGCCTTGATCCGCCTCTACAATACGCTTTATAATCAAAAGCAAAAAATCTTATGATTCAGATTCACTCCATCATCCTTATCGCGGGGGCCTATTTGCTGGGCTCGGTGCCGTTCGGCTTATTGATTGCCCGCGCGCACGGCGTCGATCTGCGGGCCGTCGGGTCGGGCAATATCGGAGCAACCAATGTCTCACGGGCACTGGGCAAAAAATGGGCCTATGTGTGTTTTGTCCTGGACGTTTTGAAAGGACTGACCCCTATGCTGTTGGCACGAGCAATGGACGTCGTGTCCAACCAGCCGACAACGGGGGAACTGTTTGTCTGGCTTCTGATCGGGTGTGCGGCGGTATGCGGCCATATCTTCCCGATTTACCTGAAGTTCAAAGGCGGCAAAGGCGTCGCTACCAGTTTGGGCGTTGTGCTGGGGCTGTGGCCGTATTTTACACTCTGCGGCGCCGCGGCATTTGGCGTGTGGGCAATGGCCGTTCTGACGTGGCGATATGTCTCCCTCGCATCGATTATCGCCGCGATCAGTTTTCCGCTGCTGTTTGCTGTGCTGATGATTTTGTTAGATAGCTGGCAATTTTCGCGACTATGGCC
>JAAYQH010000176.1 GCA_012519365.1 Planctomycetota bacterium
CCGGCCGCGACGGCATCCACGGTGCGACCTTTTCCAGCGGCGAGATTACGCATGAGCACGAGACGATTTTTTCACACGCCGTGCAGATCGGCAACGCGATTACCGAAAAGAAGGTGCTCGATACGCTTTTGCAGGCGCGCGACGCCGGATTGTATGAGGCGGTAACCGATTGCGGCGCAGGCGGGCTGAGCAGCGCCGTCGGAGAAATGGGGGCCGAATTGGGCGCTGAGGTCGATTTGGATAAGGTGCCGCTCAAATATATGGGGCTGTCTTATACGGAAATCTGGATCAGCGAGGCCCAGGAACGGATGGTGTTGGCGGTCAGTCCTGAGAAGATTGATGCGATATTGACGATTTTTGCTGCAGAAGATGTTGAAGCAACGGTTATCGGGCGGTTTACGGAGGATAAAAAATTGACGCTGCGATATACCGGTACGCAGGTCGGTCAGTTGGATATGGATTTTTTGCATGAAGGGATTTGCAAATATCAGCGCAAGGCGGTATGGCAGAGCCGGTCGGCCGCTGAGCCAATGCTGAAGTCCAAAAACAATTACAATGACGACCTGTTGAAACTGCTGGGCTCTTATAATATCGCGTCCAAAGAGTGGGTCATTCGGCAGTATGACCACGAAGTGCAGGGGACCAGCGTTATCAAGCCTCTCGGTGGTGTTACCCATGACGGGCCGATGGATGCAGCGGTATTGCGGCCGAAGTTTGACAGCGACAGAGGGTTTGCCATCGCCTGCGGGATGAACCCCTGCTACGGGGATATCGATCCGTATTGGATGGCCCTGGCGGGGATTGACGAAGCCGTTCGGAATCTGGTGTGTGTCGGAGCGCGATTTGACCGGATTGCGCTGCTGGATAACTTCTGTTGGGGCGACTGCAACGACTCCGAAACCCTCGGTGCGTTGGTGCGGGCCTGTCAGGCCTGTTACGACGGTGCCGTGGGTTACGGTACGCCGTTTATTTCCGGCAAGGATTCACTGAATAATGCCTTTGTCGGTGAAGACGGGCGGAGGGTTTCGATTCCGCATACGCTGCTGATCAGTGCAATCGGGCTGGTAGATGATATCCGCCGGTGTGTAACGATGGATGTCAAAGAGGCGGGCAATCTGTTGTTTATCGTTGGACTGACAAAGGCCGAACTGGGCGGGTCGCATTATTATCGTCTGTTCGATCAAATCGGAGCAAGCGTGCCGAAAGTCGATATCAAAACCGCCGCCGAGACGGCCCGACGGATAAGTCAGGCTATTGAGCGGGGATTGGTTTGTTCGTGTCATGACTGTTCGGAAGGCGGATTGGCCGTTGCCTTGGCGGAAATGGCATTTGCCGGGGGGCTGGGAATCGAGGCCGACCTTCGGGGCCTGCCGGTATCGGAGGACTGTACCCGAGCCGATGCGCAATTGTTCAGCGAGTCCAACAGCCGCTATATTGTGGAAGTGGCACCGGCCAATTACCACGCGTTTGCCGAGTTGATGCTTAATCTTCCGTTTGGTCAGATCGGCCAGGTTGTTGAAGACAAGCGTCTGCAGATTGCCGACTGCCAGCAGCGCATCCTTGTCGATCAGCCGATTGACGTTCTTAAGGCAGCCTGGCAAAAACCATTGGCGTGGTAAACAATTTGGACCCTGACTGCTTTTTAGGTGCCTTAGGCACTTTATGATGAGAAAAAGATAAAAGGATAGTGAATGGAACAGGTAAGAGCGATTGTGTTGAGGGCAGCTGGAATTAACTGCGATCTGGAAACGGAATATGCGTTGAGACTGGCCGGGGCAGAGCCGCAGCGGATTCATATCAATCGGCTGATGGCCGAGCCGGCCCTGCTCGATGGCGTGCAGATTCTGGTCTTTCCCGGCGGTTTTAGTTACGGCGACGACGTGGCGGCCGGCAAGATTTTGGCCAATCAGATTGTGCATCATCTCAGCGATGTGTTGCAGCGTTTTATTGAGCAGGGCAAGTTGATCCTCGGCATCTGCAATGGATTTCAGGTGTTGATCAAGGCGGGTCTGGTGCCGGCGATTCGCTGCGAGCAGCAGTCCTTGGCCGCTGATCTTGCGGCGACTCTGACCGACAATGACAGCGGTCGGTTTGAGGATCGGTGGGTTTATTTGCAGCCTGGCACGCTGCGGTGCGTCTTTATTGAGCCGGAACGCCGGCTCTATCTGCCGGTTGCTCACGGCGAGGGCAAGGTGGTCGCGCGCGATGAGGCGACGCTGGGGCAATTGGGTGAGCAAGGGTATGTGGCGTTTCGCTATGTCGATGCCGAAGGCAATCGCGGGCCGTTTCCGATCAACCCTAACGGCTCGCAGGATGATATCGCCGCGTTGACTGATTCGACGGGGCGGGTGTTGGGAATGATGCCGCATCCGGAGCGTTTTGTGCGGATGACGCAACATCCGCACTGGACGCGGCTGAAAGAGCAGGAAGGATTCGGCGATGGTATGACAATTTTCAAAAATGCCGTAACGTACATTCGGGACCATTTTTAAGCAGAGAGGCATTACGAAATGATTTTAGTCAACGAGCATTTTTTGAAACTCAAGGCCGGTTATTTATTTCCGGAAATCGGACGTCGGGTGGCC
Source organism: Planctomycetota bacterium (assembly GCA_012519365.1). Lineage (GTDB taxonomy): Bacteria > Planctomycetota > Phycisphaerae > Sedimentisphaerales > Anaerohalosphaeraceae > T3Sed10-213. Next base: position 2,586 of record JAAYQH010000176.1, read on the forward strand.
GCCTTTTCGAAGGCCAATCCGGATGCGAACATTATTCGTCTGGGAATCGGCGATGTCACCGAGCCGCTCGTCCCGGCGGTGATTGAGGCCATGCACAAGGCCGTCGATGAAATGGCTTCGGCCGAGACGTTTCGGGGATACGGGCCGGAGCAGGGATATGCGATCCTGCGCAAGGCGATTGTCGAGCATGACTATAAGGCACGCTATATCGATATTTCGCCCGATGAGATTTTTGTCAGCGACGGTGCCAAGTGCGACACCGGCAATTTTCAGGAAATCTTTTCGGTGGATAATACGGTGGCGGTAACCGATCCGGTCTATCCGGTCTATGTGGATACCAATGTTATGGCCGGACGCACAGGCCCGGCTGATGCGTCGGGGCGTTACGGGCGGATCGTCTATATGTCGTGTACAGCCGAGAATGGCTTTGTGCCGGAGCTGCCCAAAGAGCCGGTGGATATGATTTATCTGTGCTATCCCAACAATCCAACCGGTGCGACGGCGACCCACGAACAACTGAAAAAATGGGTCGATTACGCCATTGCCAACAAGGCGATTATTTTGTACGATGCGGCTTATGAGGCGTTTATTCAGGATCCGACGATTCCGCGTTCCATCTACGAAATCGACGGCGCCAAAAAGGTGGCAGTTGAGTTTCGCAGTTTTTCCAAAACGGCCGGCTTTACCGGCCTTCGGTGCGCATTTACGGTCGTTCCCAAAGATGTCTGTGTGTACAAAGCGGACGGTTCGGCCATTGAGCTGAACAGCCTCTGGAACCGCCGTCAGAGCACTAAGTTCAATGGTGTCAGTTATGTGACACAAGTTGCCGCCGCGGCCGTCTATACCCCCGACGGACAAAAGCAGATTCGCAAGGTCATCGCGTTGTATATGAACAATGCTGCAATGATGTGCGAGGCGCTGAGCCAACTGGGGTACTCGGTCTATGGCGGTCGGCATGCACCTTATGTCTGGCTCAAGACGCCCGAGGGTATCGGGTCGTGGGAGTTTTTTGATCGGCTGCTGACCAAGGCGCATGTGGTGGGTACGCCCGGTGTCGGCTTTGGTGCAGCCGG
>JAAYQH010000177.1 GCA_012519365.1 Planctomycetota bacterium
CGCCGTAAGGACACAGAAAACGGCAATAAGGTCGGCCCACAAACAACGAAATCGCCAGGACGGAAAAACTGATCACCCATAATTGCGGATTGCCCCCCAGCCGAAAGAAAGACACAAATGGATCGTATCGACAGATGACCAATCCGCTGGCGGTGGCGGCCATCAATATTGCCAGCCCCAGATACAGCCACGCAAAGAGCCGCAATCCCGCCTCCAGCCAGGCCGGCACACGTAGCGGACGGAGCAAAACCGCGTCCTGCACGATTCCCAGCGGACAGACCGCCCCGCAAAAAACCCGTCCGAAAAACAACGTAAACAGCACCGGCAGCAAAAAGAAAGCCAGTACCGTCAGCGGCAGGACATACGAGGCGTCAAAAATAGCCAGCGTAACATTGCCGATCGAACCGACCGGGCAAATACACCCTTGCCGCCAAAACCCGAAATACCCCAGTGAAAACAGCATCAGCACGACAATCCAGCCGCGCCGGCGGTTTTTGTAAACCAACCACACTGCCAGCAAAAGCGCGCCGGCAAGCACCGCCACATCCACAGCCTCCCACGTAACCGATTGCGGCGGGGGCGTAGTCATTTCGGGTATGGGGTGCGGCTCGCTGAATTGAGGAGGCGGAAACCGCTGTACCGCCGGAGCCAGTGAACACAGCGCAAGTCCCAGCCCCCCCAAAATCCAGTGTTTGGCCAAAGGTTCGCTCATTTGAATTCCTTGAGCAAATATGGTTTCTCAGCAGGCACACGCACAAACGCCTGCGACGGACAGACCGCGGCAATGGCGCATTCATTACAATTGACGCATCGATGATGACGCACTTGCAGATACAGCGAGCCGTTGCCAAAGGCGGTACAGCCTTTGACACACTTGCCGCACCCGATGCACAGCGTTTCGTCGATGGTGTATTCAAAATACGGATCTTCCACAAACGTCCGAACAATAGCCCCTGTCGGACAAAGCTGATTTTCCGCGGCGGTGGTCAGGTCTTTCGGTTCCGGAATAAAATACCCCGTGCACAGTTCACAGTACCCGCACATCGCATAGGAGTGAACGCACTTGACTGCCGACTCCGGAAAGATACAGTGCGTCGCGCAGTTGCCGCAGGCGATGCACTTGTAAGGATCGATCTGCCAGACCCACTGGTCGGTGCCGGCACGCGCAGCCAACGTGGCGCCTGTCGCGGCGGCGGCGGCCAGCGTTCCGCTCCATATCCCTTCTCGCAGAAAACGACGTCGTGTGAGGACAGGATTCTCATCCATTGGCGTTGTCCTTTCGTGTATATTTGAAGGATAGGCCCCGCGGCAGGCCGCACATGTCAAGCAGTTTGCACGCCGTACAGCCGGTTCGTCCCTCGGGATCAAGACAGGCGTTTTCGGGGATTTTCTCCCCCTTGGTGTTACGCCGAAACAGAGCCGCACCGCCCAGAATCGCCGCCAGAGCCGCGCTATACCGCCCGCAGGCCTTCAGCATGCTGCGGCGTTTGAGGTTGAATAAAGGGTTTTGGGTCATCGTTGCAATTTCAATTGGACAGATTTTTAATGCGTTCAAATACGCGTACGGTGTTTCTAAACACATCCAGCACATATACCCGACCGGCTGTATCGGCGGCGACACCAAAGCCGCGGACATGAGCCCCTTGCGGACTTTCATAGACCCGCAGCGGTCCGACCCAGTCAAGTTGCTTCGGACCGGCGACCACCCCAACAAACCGCCCCTGGTCATCATACTCTTTCACACGAATCAATCCTTTTTCACTGGTAATATAATGGCTGTTCGGCAATAGGGCCAACGCTGACGGGTTACAACAGCCGCTAAAGCCTTCTACGCGGACAGACGACGTGCCCCACCACCATTCTCGATGGCCGTCAATCGTCCAGGCCTCAATCAGGTGCCGTCCCGGATTGACCACACGCAGCAAGCCGTCCGGCGCTGCGGCCAGATTAAATCCAAAGGGACTGGGCAGGAGAAACCCCGGATGATGCCGGTCAGGATCCGGCTGCCCGAATTGCATGACAAGTGTGCCGTTCTTGTCATAGCGCAGGATAGTCTTATCACCGGCCTCCTCGGCAAAAACCGACTCCCCCAGCACCGCTAACGACGTCAGCAGGGCATCGGCATGCGGTTTTGGCCATTGAGCACTCAACGCGCCGCTCGCATCGAACACAACAATATGATCGATCAGCCCCACATACAGCCGTCCATCGTTATCGATGGCAAGGCATGTCGGTTCGCCCTCACAGTCGAGAGTTCGCAGAGGCTTGCCGTCAGGACTGAACCGGCGTATCTGTTTGTCGCCAGCGACCCATACCGTATCATGCGGCCCGACGACAATGACACGGCTTTGTGACAGACCCGTTGCGAACGGCTCGCCTGTCTGCTCATAAAGAATCAAGTCGGGATCTATCTCGATGTATTCGGATAAATCGTAACTGTATTCCGGCCCAAGGGGTGAGATAGGGCGTTGAGGATCGAATAAAAAAAACGCCGCCACGCCGGCCGCAATGGCGGCGGCAACGACTACCCCCCCCATCAACGTCGGTTGTATTGTTCCGGCTTTGGGCTGCATCCAATGGTTCCGCATTATTCTTGAGTTCCTGTTAGAGACGGCCAGGCCACTATAGTATAAATCGCCTTCTATTTCAAGATTTCGCTTAGGGGGCCGACACATCCAGACAGACCATTGTCGTCAAATCACGCACAATCAGCCGTCCGGCCGCAAAGGCCGGCGGTCCCCAGCTTTCATGCCCATCGAGCACCTTAGCCTGTGTCAAACGCTCAAAGCGATCGGCAGTAGCCCGAATTAATGACAAAACCCCTTCATCCGTGAGAATATAAATCAGTCCGTTCACGATAATATAAGGGCCCAGCCCATAGCGGTTCTCCTGCCCGCTTGTCCAGCGAATAGTGCCGTCCGTATCCATACAGACCAGTTGTTCGTCCGGCCGAACTCCGTAGATGCTCCCTTTGTAATAAATCGGCGTTTGCTGGTCGGAGCCGAAGACCTCCGGTTTCAGTTCATACAGCATTTGCGGCACAAAAGCATCCGATTGCTGTTCAATATGAAACATCATCGAGCCTTTATTGTACCCGCCAGAGATAAAAACACGATTTGGGCCGGCCTCAATCGGCGAGGCCACTCCGATACGCAGCCGCCAGGCATCGGTTTTCCACAAGATTGCCCCATCCTGAGCATTCACCGCGACGATACCTTCATTGGCAGAATAAACATACGCATCAATCTCGCCAAATTGTGTCGGCAAAATGGAGGTGTGCGTCAATTGCCACCGGTCAAAAGTCGGCGCCTGCCAGCGGACCGTGCCGGTTTCCAACTCCACCGCCATCATCAGCGTTTCTTTGCCGACCGGAGCAATAATCGCATGATTCTCTATAATCAGCGGGCATCGTCCGGCATACCACAACGGTTCGGTGGTGCCATACTCGCGAACCAAATCAATCATCCACTTGAACTGGCCTGTTTTGGCGTCCAGACACGTCACATGACACTTCGGCCCGATCGTCACCACATAATTATCGTTAACCGCCGGCACAGTACGGCTCATCCCGTGGTTGCGACGGACCAAAACAGGATAGGAATACTGCCATATCTCCCGCCCGTCATCCAATGAAAAACACCGAATCGCGTCGCACTGATTGACCATATCATAATCGATTAGATAGACCCGCCCGTTATGCACTGCCGCTCCGGCATATCCTTCGCCCAACTCAATACGCCACACTTGCGGGGGACCCTCAGCCGGCCACGATTCAGCCGGCTCAAAGGAGGGATCCTCCAGAATGCCATTGCGATGGGGCCCCCGAAAGCCCGGCCAACTGGCCGTAATGGATGACGGCAGGCCGTCAAATGTTTCGAGCCGGCCCGTCAGTTTGACCGGTTCCTGCGAAAGTGCCGGCGCCTCAGGGCGCCCGTCCATGCCTGCCACACGCGGCTCAACGCTAAACGTGTAAAAATGCACTATCCAATCGCTGACCGCCCATGTCGCCGCCGCTGCCGCGAAGGCGGGGATAAGCCATCCAATCGTCTGTTTCATAGCGGTAAATCTGCTGTCCCTAAAAACGTGGCACGTAAGCGTGTGCAAATTTAACGGACTTTGACACACATCATCCGGTTTTGGTCTCGAATCAGCAATTTACCGTCAGACAGTGCGATGGGGGCCCAGTTTTGGTTTGACCCTTCCGATCGGGCAGTCGGATTCCCGTCACTTCCTTTCTCTGCCAGAATATCAGCCGATGCCAGCGGTTTAAAGGCGGTCGGATCAGGCGCGATGAGATACAAGGTAATTGAACCGTCGGTCGCCAGAATCAAGTCATCGACCAGAATCATACTGCCCTTGTTAAAATCTGGAGACCGTTTCGTTTTCCACATGATTTGCCCATCCAAGTTCATACACACCAACCCGTCGCGCCGGTTATTGGTTCCATACTGAGCGTAAAAATAACCTTTATACAGAATCGGCGGTTTTGTTTGGTCGCCGAATTCTTCGGTTGTAAAAAGTTCTGTTGTGCCATAGCTCCCGTCGGCCTTTTTCTCGACCTGTATCATCGTGGCTCCCAGTTCGTAGCCCCCCACGATAAGGACTTTGTTGTGGCCGGCATCCACGGCGCACGTGATGGGAATTTGACAATTCCAATTCGCATATTCCCATAAAATTTTACCCGTCAGGGGTTCCATCCCCACAACTTTGCCCATTTCTCTGTCTCTTCTGGCCGAGGCGGTGATAATCACAACGTGATCCTGCCCATCGATCTTTACAATACTCGGACTGACATAACCGGTTTGTCCAAGGGGCGGCGTTTTCCATTTAAGCTCGCCGGTGAGTTTTTCATACGCCACAACTCCCGCTTGAGGGGCTTGGGAGGCAACAATAACCAAGTCCTCATAAAGTAAGGGATTTTGGGTAATCGCCCACATCGGCAGTCTCTCGCCGCCGAAATCCGTCCAAATGTTTTTATGCCAGACAGGTTTATGGGTGTTGATGTTAATGCAATACAAGTCGCCGTTATGACCGCACGAGTACACATAATCCCCCTCTGCTGCCGGCACACTTCGCGAACCGGGAAACGGGACCCGTCCGGGAGCGTCATAGGCATAATTCCACAGTTCTTTGCCGGTGGAAAGGTCAAAACACCGCAGATTATCCCCGATATCCCCATTTCTATCGAGCAAGTACACCTTTCCGTCTTTGATGACAGGGCCGCCAAACCCTATTCCGACAGGCACCATCCACAACACCTCCGGCCCCGTCTCAGGCCACGCTCTTAAAATGCCCTTTTCCGGTGAAGTTGAGTTTCTTTCCGGTCCCAGAAACTGCGGCCAATCGGCGGCCTGACTCGTGGCCAAACACACCATCAAAATAACACCCAGCAATTTTGCCAACGACTTCATAAATCACTCCCGTTGCTTATCAATAATTCGATTTCTTTCGTTGCTTTCCGGTTGATTTTTAAAAATCAATGAATGTTTCCTATTCATTTCGTAAGTTGTCGATTAACCGCCGACGCAGTGCGGCTTTGGCCGCCCAGCTCACCCACAGCACGCCGCTGAACAAGACCAATGCCGTTAGCAATAATCCCATCATCAGCGTCCCTCCGCTCGTGGCCTTAATTGCAGGCAGGACGGCTATGACGGCCGATACGCCGCCGATCACTACGCCGCCGCCAAATAAGCTGATATGTTCTGCCAGCAGTAACCGCCGCAGGGAAATTTTGGAAAAGCCCATTGCCTGCATCATGGCCAACTCGCCGCGTCGGTCCATTACATTGAACAACAATACAAGCCCCGCACCGGCGCTGCCAAGTATCAGCCCCAGTCCTCCCAAGGCCAGAAATATAGTCAAATAGGTATTTTCTACCCTCAAAAAGTCCCGTAGTATCGCTTGCGTGGTCAATACCTCCGCTCCGTACTCGGCAAGGTCTTGAGACAAAATCTTCGAAAGGGCGTCGGCTTGCTTAAAATCCGCATCCACAAGCAACACATTATATCCGCTTTTAGAGGGAAAACGCTCGATAAAATCGCGTTCATTAATAAGAAGACGACCCTGAAAGATGGAATCTTTCAAAATGCCGACAATTTTCAACTTAAATTCCCGTCCCCGGTCGTCCGATATCGACAGCGTATCGCCCAAGGACAGCCCCAGTCCCCAATATACCGTGGCATAGTCCCCAATAGCGGGGATGGTGTCGTTGTCAATGGGTCGGGTTAACACTGTCCAGGGAGAATTCTGAGTAGGCTCGGCCGTACGAAAAGTAAACGCCCCACGACGAGCAAACTCCTCAGGCTTGACTCCCAGAATGGTGGGATTTTGGGCCCGATTCAGGTTCAAACAACTGGCGTCATCGCCGCGATGCTGCCGCAAGGCGACCAGCGTGATAGCCTCGGCTGAATTTGTCTGTTGGGCGATTTGTCGGATAAATGACTCATCCGGCACCTTGGCCATTGGCAGGGCGGTTTCGACCCAGAGGGCAAATCCGCCTGTACCGGAATCGCGTTCGGTATAATGCGCAGGACTTCTGTGGTTCAGTCCAACGCCCAGCACCATAAAGACTCCGCATGCCACCGTCAGCATCACCGCCAGACTGCGGCCGGGACGCCGGGTGATATTTTTGACTATCAAGCGGGACGGACTGGACGGCACTTTGCGGATCAACGCAGCCGCCCGCATTATCTCCACGGCGGCCAACACAGAAATCAGCAACAGCAACGTGCCGCTTAAAAAGAAAAACAGGTCTTCTGATAACAGCGAATTGAGCAGCAAAAATGATCCCGCCAACCCCGCTGCCAACAGGGCCAGCACGATCAGCCGAAAGACTCGACCGGCGGTGGAAAATCGTCCGGAAATAAGGGTGGGTGTATAGGACAATAGGTCAATGGGTGTTTTCTTCAAACAACCCAGCAAGCCGATGCCCATTGCCCCCACAGCAATCAAAAACCCCGCCGCCGTACCGATCACCAGTGTGACGGGATTGGCGTAAAACCGCAGCATTGCCCCGGCCACCGCGTCCTGCCAAACCGTTCGCAATGCCGCCATCATACCCAGCGTGTAAGCCATCCCTGCCAGCATTCCCCCCACGGCTCCGATTAGTGCCAGCAAGGTGCCTTCGCCCAGCAGCAGCGCGGCCACTTTGCCTTTTGTCCAGCCCATGGCCAAGAGAATGCCCGCCTGGCTGCTGCGCTGCTGGAGCATAAAAACAAAAATCAACGCGACAATCACCACACAGGCAAGTATCAAGAACATACTCAGCCCGGTAAACAGTCCGCCAAAATCCGCCGATCCGCCACTGGCCCGGCTGTTGTGTTCGGCCGCATCAACAAAGAACAAGCCCAGGGTTGCCGGGTTCAGTTTGTCGGCCACTTCTTTTCGCAGGGCATCCGTGGTGTTCTCCGCCATCGGCCAGCGAATTGCCGTTAGATTGCCAAAGCGATTTTGCCACAGCATTTGTGCGGTTCTTAGCGAGATGAACGCCTTGGGGGTGCCGCGGCATTGATCCCAATACGCCTCGTCTTTGTCTCGAATGCGACTCAGATCAATCGGAATGGCAGGGTCCCAATCCTGACAATTTTGCGTCTCTGCCAGCCCGGGAAACGGCGGCATTAACGTCGGGTCGGCGGCAAATCCGAGCATCGGCACCACTTGGCGCACCAAAAAAGTGCGGCCTTCTTCCTTCAGCGTATTGACAGGGGTAATCGCAAAATAGTCGATTTTTAAGGTATCACCTGTATCGGCCTTCAAGTCCTCGGCCAGCCACTCATTGATAATAATTTCATTATCCGCCAGCGATTCAAACATGCCGATGTCGCCCTGGTTGCCAAGACCGGCCACCATTGAATAGGGCGTTGTAGCGATGCCGTGCGAGATACTGTTGACAAAATAGGTGAAGATTCCCAGCGGCTTTTGACCGCACCGGACGGCGGTCTGACTGACGGCATCGGGGATAAAAAGACGCTTGCTGTTTAGTTCAATGGTGTTGCGGTCGGGGTATTCAACAAAATCCAGGCCGAGGTCTTCAGGTTCTGCCAGATTGGCCAATGCACAATCCAGTTGGGTCGTTGAGGACGGACACCCCGGCGGGGGGGCAACGACTAACACATTTGCCCGCTGACCAAGGTCAAGTTGTGTGGCCAGCCAAGCTCGCGGCACAAACAGATTCAAGGGGGGCTGCTGATTTGCCTGCAGCTGAAACCGTCCCATCGCGGCATCAGGAACAACATCATTAGCCCTGATCCGCAGCAGGGCCCGAGCGTGTTCATCGGATGCGAAGATCAGATCCCGCGGCAAAGCCGAGGGGTTGTCCAGCCGCACAATTAACTCAAACGGCGGTTCTCCCAGCTGTTGCCGCAGGGCCTCATTGACCGCAGGAAGCCAGATGTGCTCGGCTGGTTTGGAGGCTCCAAAGGCAAAAAAGTCCTCCTCCACCCCGAGAATGTGAACCCGATTTATCCGTACCGAACCGTCGGGTTTTTCTACGGCCGCATCGGTCATCAAAATCGCGGCGGTCTCAAAGCCGGTTCGATTTGCGATGTGCCGGGCCAGATCACTTCGAAAGGGGTACTCATGAGCAATCAGACTGTAGCGAACACGTCCCAGCCGTACTTCGGCCAAATACCGCAACCCGGCACGAACCGAATCGCCCACCAGCAGTGCCCCTGTCAGCACCGCGGTGCACACCATTGCGGTGCAGATTAACGCTGCGTGCGTCCGTCGATAGTACCCTATAGAACGCATTAAAAGTGTGCCCAATCGCATCATGCCCTGATCCTGCAGCCGGGTGAGCTTAACCGATTAAAATCCATGAATTCCATTGTCCCTGCCAATTGTCCCCATTGTCTCAATCGTCCCTCATCAATCGACTTTCGTCAATTTTCTATGGTCCAGGCGGAACCGCCGTTGCATCCGCTGGGCCAATGGCAGAGCATGAGTAACGACGATCAATGTGGCACCTTCGGTTTGATTCAGCGCAATCAGCAGATCGGCAATCTGCTCGGCAGCCTCGGCATCCAGCGAGCCGGTCGGCTCATCGGCCAGCACAAGGCCAGGCCGACAGATTAACGCCCGAACCAGCGCGACACGTTGCCGCTGACCGCCGCTGAGTTGCCCGGGAAAGCGGTCGCGTTTGTCCGTTAAGCCGACCTTTTCGAGCAGTATCTCGGCACGGTGTTCAAAGGCCTTGCGCTGCTCGGCGGTGCATCGTCTTGCCAAGGTCGGAAGCAGCACATTTTCCAGTGTCGTGCATTGCGGCAGCAAATGATGAAGTTGAAAGACAAAGCCGATTTTGCGATTCCGAACCGCCGCCAGGGCATCATCAGGCAGGGCCGCCAGGTTTTCGCCGTCCAGCAGAATGCTGCCTTCATCAGGGCGATCCAAGCCGCCGATCAAATTCAGCAGTGTGCTTTTACCGCTGCCGGACGGCCCGACAACAGAGACCGTTTGTCTCGGTTCAATCCGCAGCGAGATATCCTGCAGCACATCAACGACGTCGCTGCCGTTGGCATAGCGTTTGCTGACGTTTTTTAATTCAAGCATTAGGTTTCCTCTTGATAGGTTCGCACCCGCCGAGCCTGCCCGGAGAGATCCTGAAAACACGCGACCATTTGGGCGGCAGTGTGGTCCACGTCAAAGACCTTTTCTGCGGTTTGTCGGGCGGTGCGGCGCAGTGCCGACAGCCGCGGCGCGTCGCTGAGCACATCTCTTAACGTCTCGGCCAAATACACCGGATTATTCTGCGGGTACACCACCCCTGCACCAAGTTGCGCCAATTCAGAAAAAACGCCGCAATCCGGCTCAATGAATGGCACGCCGCAGGCCATCGCTTCGATGGCAAACAATCCATACGCCATCGGCTTACGAGTCGGTACGCTGATGACTGACAGGCTGTTCAGAAATTTTTTCCGAGCAGTGCCCGTATAGTCCGACTCGAACAGAACAAAATCAGACAAGCTGAGTGCCTCAATACGCCGCTTGACTTTTCGCAAAAACAGCCCGTCGCTGTGAAGACTGCCTCCTGTGACCTTCAGCCGTGCCTGCCTAAATCGCTCGTCCCGACGCAGCATAAACAGCGCATTGATGAGGATGTCCAGGCCGTTATCGTGACACAAACGGGCCAGAAAACCAATGGTCGGCTCATCGGGGGGCTCCGCAGCAGGCCTAAAATCGTTGACTTCAATCCCCGGCATAATAACCGAAACCTTCTCGGCTCTAAGTCCCAGCCGGTCGGTCATAACTTCGGCAAAATATCGGCTGACCGCAATGAAATGATTTATTTCAGAGGTGTTTTGTTTTACTTTTTCCCAGGCGCGCTGGGCCCAGGGCTGCCCCAATCCATCCAAAAATCCGTCTTCGTCCTGCAATAGGCACACCACCGGCCGACCCAATTGCCGGCGCAACGGTCCGGCCAGTCCGCTCAACAGAGCGTTTGACAATAAAATAATGTCCGGTTTGTCCGGCAGAGTTTTGAGCCAGTCAACGAGACGCTCTACTTCTTTTTTCTGACGGCCATTGTCCCCTTCAAGCATAGAGAGCGTCGTTTGCCCCAGATCGCGGGCGCGTGTCATCGAGGACAGTTTTGCGACCGGTCTGAGCAACAGGGGGCTGTCCAGCCAGCGATCCAGCCACATCGGCGTTTTGCGAAACAGGCCGACTTTTTGCTGGAGATACACATTAATGCCCCCAAAAAAGATAGGGGCGGCCTCCATCGGCGTTGGGTTGCGTATCTCAAGGGGCAGATACATGGGCACCAGCGTAACCTCATGCCCCAGACGACGCATCGCCCGCACCAGCGTCAGATCACGCAGGCAGTTCTCACAATAAAAGTTATCGCCCGACCCCGGTGTTAATTGTACAATATGCATGGCGGCCTCACTCGGTCATCTGTCCGTGTTTGGCCGCTCAGCATACCGGAAATGTCCTTCCTTTGCAACGTTCAACCTGATGTTTTGATCCCATATCCCCCCTTATGGCTGTTATTCAGCAGGAGGGGGATTCTCAGGCTCCTGATCGGAATCGTCCTGCTCCACAGACAGGTTTGCAGGATGGGCCTCGGCGGGAGGAATATTGGGGTCTTGTCCTTCGTTGCTGACGGCAAGGCAAAAGTCGGCGGCAGACAGGCCTGTGCGTTGTGCTTGCGCCCGCTCAGTTGACAAGCCCAAAACCGCTATGCACAAAATCAAAATGAGCCAGTGAGTTTTCATTGCCATTGTCCTTTCAAAATATCTGGAATCTGAATAATTTTCTAATCTTCTGACGTCCTTTGCCGGGGAACCTCGGTGTAGGAGTTGCCGAGGACCTTAAACACAATGGGCGATTTGATGCCGCTGGGCAATAGTTGGTCGGGGTCGGGCATAATTTCAATCTGGCCTACAATATTGCCGTTACTTTCACTGCCGCCGTCCTCGGCGTCGCCGATATTGGTCACATAGCCGCTGGTGTGGGCGCTGGTGTCATACATCGAAATAATCGTGCCGTGAATGGTCGCGTCTCCATACACATCGACAATGCCGCCGACAATTGCGCCCTTGATGATATTGTTGCTGTTCTTGCCGACTTGAGCGGTGCTTCCGATGTTGACGTTGAAATTGGGCGCAAGCACCGTCGCTTCCTGAAAAGACGAGGTGTTTTCAAAGGTTGATGTGCCGGTAAAAGTCAGCGAGTTACGCATCCACCACGCATAGTTACTGGGAGCACAGGGCACGTCGGTCACAATAATGCCCTTGAAGGTACAATCCTCAAAGCGGATATTGTTGGTACAGGAAATGTTGTCCGAATAATTGGACAGAGCTTCGATAAACAAGATGCCTTCAAAAGTGCACTTCTTAAACAAGGCGTGTTGGCCTTGAGGGACACGTATATTGTTCAACGTGCGGTTTTGATAAACACGTCGAGTGTATTTGATGCTGGAACTGCTTTTGGGCCTGGAATAATTGCCCTCGGCATAAGGGAAATATTCCGACACCGTGCCTTCAGAATTTCCGATAGGCGCGCACATTGCCTTGTAGCTGCTGGTGTTATAATCTTCAGGACGCATCCCGGGCATATCGTCGTTGTAAGGCACATCATAGTTGATCCCGTCGTGCTGGCCCTGAATGGTATCTTTGGGACTATGGACCCGATTGCCCTCTTCATCAAAGACGGGCTGATTGTTTTCATCGAGCGTTTCCATCTGAATCCTGTGTTTTTGAAGATCCTCAAGGGGGATAGCCGTATTGATGGTGCCTTTGACGATGGTGTCGGCGGCGGTTTGGATGCCGGCGCTGATTTCAGGACGATTCCAGGTGCTAAACAGAGGCCCATGGACTATCGATCCCTGCTCGACCCAGATGCGTCCGCGACTGGCGACGGCATATTCCAGAACAGCCGACTGTTTGGCAATGAGCCATTTCATCTCAATCGTCCGTGTGATGGTTTGCTCATCGTCTTCGCTTTCGTTGTCCCGCCCGATCGAATGGACATACACGGAGCGAGGATCGCTGTTATAGCGAAAAAAACAAAGCGAGAAGGCGGCGCTGCCGCGTCGTCTCAGCCCCCAGGCCCAGGCCACCCCCTGCGCGTTGCCGGGAGTTGCGGATTCATTCATACTGACCCAGCCGGTTCTGATTTCGATTTTGTTGGCAAACTTCTTTTTTTCTGTTTTACCGCCGAGTTTGGCTGAATGACGCTGAAGATGGCTGTACAATTTATCCCACATCTGGTCCGCCTCTTCGTCTGAGACGGTGTTGCTGTAAGTCTCAATGACGGGCGCCTGTTGGATGTGGTATCGGGCCACTTCCAGGCCCGACAGCGCCGCGTTCAAAGCACTGTTGGCGTAGCGATGATTGGCTGCGGACTGGATATTCGTTGACGACATCGTCATCATCCCCACCGAGACCGCCATAAACACCATTACAAAAATCATCGCCGCTACCAATGCCATCCCGCGACGAATTTTCTTCTTGTTCGAACTTTGTTGTGTATTCATCGGGTAGCCTTTCATTTTTACAGCATTCCAAGCAACCCCTGCTGCAGCTTCAATAGGAGGCGACTTCTCGATACGATTCGGGAGCATAGTGGAGTACTAATTCCTGTACAAACCCGGCGGGAATCTCCGTAATGCCGGAGCGATTAAAATATAAATCGCTGTTTCCGGTGACGTTCATAGGTTCGGGCGAATAGTTAATGACCGATCCTTCAATGGTTCCCCCTGCGTTGCCGAAAAATTCAATGCCGTTGCCCACAATAGCCCCGTTGACTGTTCCGAAATCCCCGCCAAAAGACAGAAAGAAACCGGGCGCCATCAAAAATGTGCCCGTTTCATTGCGAAGCGCGCCATACGATTCATCCAATTCGCTGACGCCCTGACTGCTGACATTGCCGCGAAAAACCATCTGATTGGTCTGGGAATGATCATTCATATCGCCGTCACCGACGATTATGCCGGTGATGTTGACTGTACCGCCGAAGTTCACCACATTAGGCGATTCCACATACAAGATCCCTTTAATAGTGACCCCCCCTGTAAAGGAAGGATTGGTTCCGGCCTTGATGATCACATTTTCGAGTGTAATGTTCTGGGAGAACAGCGCCGAGTCGTCGGCGGTCAGCGTGCCGCCCGTTGCATACGTCTCAAAATGTTTGGCGTCGGGATAAGGAAACTCCGTGGCCTCAACGCCCGTGCTGACGTGAGTCAAATTCCGTTCCCCCCCAATGCTGGATTGTCCGCCTTTGAGGCTTACAATATCTTCGGCTTTGCCGGGGTTGACGATCTTGACCTTTCCGGCGATTTGTGAGTTCCCTTCAACGGCCAAAGCGTTGTTATTATCCCGGCTTTCGATATACACATCGGATTCCGAGGCGATGGTTACGCCGTCCAGTGCGGTGTTGCCGATCAAGTGCAAAGGCCCTTTGGTGGCTACGCCGTAATCAAACACCGTGTGGGGACGGGTACCATAGGTAAATACAACCTCAATCGTTCTGGATAATTCGAGCGCTTGGCCGGTGATTCGAACATTCACGCCCTGCGTTCCGTTGGGGCTGATTGTCGTATAATCGGGGCTGATTGTCGCATAAAACGAGCGCCTTGCGCTGCCGTTGGCGTCGCGTTCGAGCACAACAGGATCATCCGCCGAGCCAATCAGAAGATGGCCGGCGTCATTGGTGGAGTATGCAATTTGATGATCGTCCAGGACGCCTTTAAGTTCATCGATTAAATGGCCGTATCGTTCATTTTCGGGCACCAAGCCGGGAATCGTGACCTCCGAATCGTTCATCCAGTACCGCACCAGTTCCAATCCCGATTCAGCGGCGCAGCGGGCCCGGTTGACGGCTTGCAGATTGGCTGCGGCCAGCGTATTCTGGGACGACATCGCCAGCATCCCCGCCGAGGCCGCCATAAAAACAGCGATAAAAATCAATGCCGCAACCAGGGCCAGGCCCTTGTGTTTGTGTTGTGTTCGACCGGAACGCATAATACACCCCCATAATCTGTGTATCGATAAAATTGTATTATCTCAAGTAAACTATAAGATACACAGCCCCGCGGTGGTGAAATTTTCGAAAAAAAGAGGTGACACAGCCCTTTGACGGCATAGCCCCCGCACCGCTATCTTGGCCGTGAAAAACAAAAATCCGAGCCCATGAGCTCATTGGCACCACCGACGCCCAACGCTGCTCTCTTGCGACACGGCTGTTCACAGGCACGATGGTTGTTCAGTCCTCAGCGTGGTAGGAGCTTCGCATAAACGGACTGCTCATCACCCAGCTAAACCCCAATCGGCGGGCCTGCTGCGCCCACCAGTCGAATTTATCGGGCGTGATATACGCTGCGACTTCCAGCGATGTTTTACTGGGACGCAGATATTGGCCGATGGCCACGCGGTCGCAGCCGACCTCGCGCAAATCCTTCAATACCGCCAGCACCTGCTCGTCCGTCTCGCCCAGGCCGAGCATCAGGGACGATTTGGTCTGGGTCTCGGGCCAGGCGGCCTTGGCCTTTTGCAGCAGCCCCAGTGAGCGGGCATAATCGCCGCCCGGACGGGCCTTTTCGTATAGCGCCGGCACCGTCTCGACATTATGCCCGAACACAAACGGTCGAGCCGCAGCCAAAATTCCAATCGCCTTGTCTTGACAATCGCGAAAATCCGGCACGAGCAGCTCAAATTTCAACTCCGGTACGACTTGCCGACACCGGTTGATAACGTCTCGAAAATGCCCGGCCCCACCGTCCGATAAGTCGTCGCGATCCACACTGGTGATTACAAGATACTGCAGTCCCATCGTTTTGGCCATCTGGGCAACACGATCCGGCTCGGTCGGATCGGGCGGCAGCGGTTTTCCATGCCCGACGGAACAAAATTTGCAGTTTCGAGTACAAATGTCGCCCAATATCAGCACCGTCGCGGTTCCTCGGCTCCAGCAATCGCCCCGATTGGGACAATTCGCGTGCGTGCAAATGGTCTCCAGCCCGTAAGTTTCGAGTGTTTGGTGTGTATGTTGAAACACCTCGCCCGAGCCGAGTCGCCGTTTGAGCCATGCCGGCAGCCGTCGTTTCTGTGTGAAATCTGTGAAATCAGACATTTTTTTGAGTTTTTAGTGTTGAGTTTTTAAGGTTTAGCATTCTTGAGTTCTTATTTGCCCGCTCGCCTGCCTCCACGTTTCATTGCACAATTTTGCCAGTCGCTTTTTAGCCGCGTCCATATCAACCGGTCGGCCGGTTTCGAGAGATGCTGAGGTCATTTTAACGCCGTCCAAGCCGCAGGGGACGATGTGGTCAAAAATGGATAAATCGTTGTTCAGGTTGATTGCCATGCCGTGAAACGTGACCCATTTTTTGATTTGAACACCGATAGAGGCGATTTTTTTATCGCCGACCCACAGGCCGGGCAAGCCTTTTCGCTGTTGGCAGGCCACCCCTGCCTCGGCCAGTAGGGCGATGCCGATACCTTCAAGCTCGCGGATGTACTCGGTAACGCCCCGTTTCAGGCTTTTAAGTTTGATAATCGGATAAAAGACAAGCTGCCCCGGATTGTGGGCTGTCGTGCCGCCGCCGCGACCGACGACAAGGCATTCCACCCCGGCCGCGTCCAGGGCCGCATCGTCGCTTTTGAGTTTGTTTTCACTCTTTCGGGCCCCCAGCGTAATCACCGGCGGGTGCTCGACGATCAGCACCGTATTGTCGATCGCATCGACCTGCCGCTGCGCGCACAAAGCCATCTGCAGCGTCAGAGCGTCGCTGTACGGCATCAGCCCGCAATCTCGGATCACCAGCGCAACCTGTTGAGGGTTCATTTTCAACATTCACCCACTATACATCAGTACACCCCCGAAATCAATCATACAATCATAAAATCGCACACAATCATACAGAATCAAACACAAACGAAAACATTGATTTTCCTCTTCTTGGTGTTATCATAGTCTCTATCTGTTTTAGGGCCGGGCGGCTGTACTGGAGCGCCTTGGCGAACGGTTGTATAAGGGTTCAGATAATGACAACCAAAGACTACATTCGCACCATCAAATGTCATCACTGGCGGCGATTTGATGAAAAGGCCTGGCCTTGGAATCCTAATGAGCCTGCTGCGCGTAACGAGTACGCCTTGAACTTAATTCGAGACTCAATCGCCTTTAATTCTGTGCATTGGTTGGAGGATGAGCAGTATGCTTAAACACTGGTTTCGAATCATACGGACGGCGGTAACGGCGGTGGGGGTGCTGCTGGCGTTTTTTGCGTTTATTGAGGTGGTGCGGGCCTATCAGACGTTGCGGGCGATGCACCCGATTGTGGGGTACGCGTTTTTGGCGGCGATTGCGGCCGCGGGTTTGTGGCTGGGGTGGTATTTGTGGGTGAATCTGGCGGCGGTGCCGAAAGCATTAAAACCGCCCGTCATAGCCGCCCCGGCCGCGGCCACCAGCCGACAACTCAAAAAGTATCTGCGCTACCTGCAGCGATTTCTTGAACGGCTCACGGTCAACACCGCGGTGTCCGATGAAAAGCATGCCTCCATCCAAATCGCCCTCGACCAGATTGAACGGACACTGGCCGAGCCGTCAAGCCCCGAGCAGATGCGAGCGGTCATAGAGGTTGTCGAGGAACGTGCGATTGTTCCTGCGCTGGCTGAGATTGACGCCCAGGCCTCCCGACAGGTGCGCGATTCGATGCGGGATATTATGATCGGCGTAACGCTTAGCCCGTACAAATCCGCCGATCTGTTCATCGTGATCTATCGTAATTTGGTGATGACGATTCGCATTATCCGCATTTATAACGCGCGTCCTGCGGCCTGCGAGCAGTGCCGCATTCTGCTGGATATTCTCAATGTTATTGCGACGGTCAACTATATCAATATGGGTAAAAACTTGATTGAAGGGATCGGCTCGCGTGTGCCGGGCATCGGGCGGTTCATCGATGATATTGTCCAGGGCATCGGCGCCGGCTTTATGACGACCATCGCCGGCCATGCCGCGATGCAGCGCTGCCGTGCGTTTAAGGGATGGAACGCCATCGAGGCCAAACAGCACTTGCTCAGCCACGTGGGCGACTTTTACAACGATGTCAAAGATATTTTCTTCAAAGATGTCTGGCAGGGCATCCGCCGACGGGCGGGGGTTCAAAATGACGAGGCCGGCGAAAAAATCGCCGACGCCCTCGACGAAACCGGCAACAGCCTGGCCAACTTCATTCGCGTGCCGATGCGAACTGTTGCCACCTCAGCCGATGCCGTTTATCTCACGGGGGTGCAGGGCATTTCCTTTATTGGGGATGTTCTCAAAAAGACCGGCTCTATTTTGACAAAACCGTTTCGAAAAAAATAGAGACAGTAAAATTTCCAGCTTTTTTGGAGCTTTTTTCATTTTATGTTCAACAAAGGACAATATGGAGTACACAACCGAACGCAATCTGGGGCCGCAGCCGATCGCTGCACTCATGGGACGGCACGGCCTTAGGCCGCATGATATCGTGGCCGCCTCGAGCGAGCAGATCACCCATAAAATGGTCTCACGGGCCTGCAAAGGGCGTAAGCTGACCCGCAATGTGCAATTCAAGATACTTCGTGCCTTCAATACTGCAACCCAGCAAGAGTATGCACTAAAAGACTTGTTTACGTATTGAGACTGAACTCAGAGAGCAGGCGGCATCGGCCGCGAATCGCGTTAGGCCGGTTTACCGTGTTGGGAATCTGTGTGTCTGTCTATCGGTGAAAAAACGTGTTTGGCAACCGGCGTTTGGCCGGGTATAATGCTCGCACATTGAACGAATTACAGCGATATTAAATCGTGGAGTTGGATTTTGGTAGCAATGACATTGCTTGAAACCCAGGGGCTGGTCAAGAAGTATTCCGGCCGAACCGTGGTCAACGATGTGCGAATCACCGTCGAACAGCGCAGCATCGTCGGGCTGTTGGGACGCAATGGCGCGGGCAAAACCACCACCTTTCGGATGGTCATTGGTATGATTGTGCCGGACGGCGGCACTGTTTTTTTCGACGGGCAAGACGTAACCAAGCTGCCGATGTACAAGCGTGCCCGGCTGGGGATGGGGTATCTGTCCCAAGAGCCGAGCGTGTTTCAGCGGCTCAGCGCGCGGGATAACCTCATTGCCATTCTTGAAACAATGGCCTTGAGCCGCGCTGAGCGCAACCGCCGGGCCGACGAGCTGATCGAGCGGTTCGGACTGACGGAGGTGGCCAAGAGTCAGGCCCGATTCTTATCCGGCGGCGAGCGTCGAAAACTCGAAATAGCCCGCGCGATGGTGACCAATCCGTCGCTGATTCTGCTTGATGAGCCGTTCAGCGGCGTCGATCCGATTGCCGTTGAGGAATTGCAGGGCGAAATTCGCCGGCTGGTCGCTTCGGGCGTAAGCATCCTGATTACCGACCATAATGTCGAGCGCACGCTGGAGGTATCCGATAAGGCCTATATTATTGACCATGGCAAGGTCATTGCCGAGGGTCCACCGCGTGACATCATTCAAAACGAGCTGGTTAAACGTAGCTATCTGGGTAGCACCTTCAAGGGCGACGAATTCGACGAATAGACGGCATTTCTTTTTGTAAGTCCAAAATTTGGCAGTTTAGGTCGAATACATTTTATTTTCGGCTGAGTCGGTTTGAAGTTTCAGAAACAGTAAAAGGTTGTCCACAATGACAGACTACTCCAAATGCAGTTTGACGCGGTTTCCGGCGCCGGTGCTCAGTCAGCGGGCCGAGCCGGTCGGCGAAATTACCGACGACATTCGCTGCTTGGCGGATCAGATGATTGATCTGATGGTTGAAACAGAAGGCGTGGGATTTGCCGCCCCTCAGGCAGGGGTAAACCTAAGGATGTTTGTGGTCTCGCTGGATGGCACTCGCGAAAACGCCAGGGTCTATATCAACCCGGAAATGGAAGTCTTTGGCCCGCAGATCGCCCACGAAGAAGGCTGTTTGTCGCTGCCGGGCATTTATACTCCGATTTCCAGATATGCCAAATGCAAAGTTTCCGCTACGGATCTGGCGGGCAACCGCTTTACCGAAGAGGCCGAAGGACTGCTGGCGCGGGCGCTTCAGCATGAATATGACCATCTGGAAGGGGTGATGATTAAAGATCGGATGAGCCGTCCGGCCAAAATTCGGGCCCGACGTCAGCTCAAGCAGTTGATTGATGAATTTAATGCCGGGTCCGCCTCGTGAGGGTGTGCGAATGAAAATTGTCTTTTTGGGTTCCGCCGCGTTTGGTATTCCGGCATTGCAGGCCATTTCCCAGAGTCATCATACCTTAGCGGGGGTCTTTACCCAGCCGGCGCGTCTGGCCGGACGTCATCGAGTTCCCAAACCGACCGATGTCGCTCAGTGGTGTGCGGTTCGGCATCTCCCCTGCATCGAAGCTGCAGATATCAATGATCCCCAAATGCAGCAGCGGGTGGCCGCGTGCGGCGGCGATTTGCTGGTAGTGATCGCGTTCGGCCAGAAAATATCCCCGGAAATCATCAATCTGCATCGTTTTGGCGCGATCAATGTTCATGCGTCTCTGCTGCCAAAGTATCGAGGCGCCGCTCCCATTCAATGGGCCCTGATGAACGGCGAAACCACCACAGGCGTCAGTATCATTACCTTGGCGCAGCGTATGGATGCCGGTCGGATTCTGGCCCAGCAGCGTGTCTCCGTTTTGCCGGATGACACGTTTGAAACACTTCACGACAAGCTGGCCGCTTTGTCGGTGCCGTTGCTGATGGACACGATTGAGGCTATCGAAACGGGTCGGGCGGTGTACCTCGAACAAGATGAGAGCCAGGCTACGCAGGCACCACGGCTGAAGAAAAAACACGGCTATATCGACTGGAGCCGTTCGGCGCAGGAAATTGTCAACCAAATTCGCGCGTTGTCCCCCTGGCCGGGCGCCCAGAGTGTGTATGTGTCCTCCAGAACCGGCCGTTCATGGCGCGTTACGATAGGCAAAGCAGAGGCGTTGGAGCAAGCCAACACGCCGGCCGATATTCCCGGCTGTCTGGATGAACATCTCAATGTGATTTGCGGCAAGGACCGCCTGCGAATTCTTGAAATCAAGCCGGCCGGCTCCGATTCCATGTCTTTTGAGGCGTTTGCCCGCGGCCGCAACACCCAGCCGGGCGATTTGTTCCTGCCGATTGAGCGTGTGCTTCAGGGGCTGGGGCTGTGAGTGCTTTACCGCGTCTGTCCGCGCGGGCGGTGGCGCTGGAGGTGTTGGGGCGGTATGATGCCCGACACGGCGACGCAGGCGAGTTGCTGCATTCGGCGTTGGAAAAGACCGACCGGACAGGGCAGGCAACCGATCTGGTCTATGGGGTCATTCGCAATATGCTGCTGTTGGACTGGTTGTTAGCTCAGATCGCCCAGGTTAACCGGCATAAGGTCAAACCGGCTGTCTGGAATATTCTGCGTTTGGGCGTGTATGAATTGATTTTTGCACCGAAGACCGCTGAATATGCGATTCTCAATGAGGCGGTCAACTTAGCCCGTCGCAGGGGTTCTCGCAAAACCGCCGGCTTCGTGAACGCGGTGTTGCGGCAGCTTCAACGACAGATCGCCGATCGTAATGTGAGGATGGAAGACCAGCGATATGACGACCGCTCTGTGATTCTCCGTGCGGATGGGTCGGGCTGTGCGTTCCGATCGCCGTTGCTGCCGTCCCCGCAGCGTTGTCCGGATGAGTATCTGCATCTTGTCTGGTCGCTTCCGCGGTGGCTGGTGCAGCAGTGGGTACAGACTTGGGGCCTCGATGTCGCGGCCCGAATTTGTCGAGCCTGCAATCGCCATCCCTCGGTGATTGCCTGGCCGAATACCCAGCGAATCGAGGCCGAAGAACTTGCAGAACGGCTTGCCGCCGAAGGGGTTGCCTGTCGTTTTTGGCCTGAGCTCAGGGCGGTTCAATTGCATTGCAGCGGCCCTTTGAATGCCTTGAATGCGTTCGGTGAGGGGCTTTTTTACGTGCAGGATCCTGCCGCACAGGCTGCGGCTGTGTTTCTTGACCCAAAATCCGGCGATACAGTGGTCGATATGTGTGCCGCACCGGGGGGAAAGTCCATTGCCTGCGCCCTGAAAATGAAAGATACCGGCCGCATCTTGGCCTCCGATATCAGTCCTGCACGACTGGAGCAGGTCAACGAAAATGTCCGTCGTCTTGGTTTGTCGTGCATTCGCTGTGTTTCCAAAGAGGATTTAGAGAAGGCGGTCCGGTCGCTAAAGCGGATCGATACATTAATTCTTGATGTCCCCTGTTCGAACACAGGGGTTTTGGCACGCCGTCCCGAAGCCCGCCATCGATTGGCCAAAGGTCTGCCTTTGGCCCTCGTAACCCGACAGCAGGAGTTGCTCGCGTACGCGAAGTCCCTCTTAAGGCCCGGCTCGGCGCTGCTGTACTCTACTTGCTCTATCCTGCCGCAGGAAAATACCTTGCAGATTCAGGACATGCTCAAAAGGCACCCCGATTGGGTACTCCTCAAAGAAAAAATCGTACTTCCCAGTACAGAAAACGCGGAAAATTGCGACCACGACGGCGGATATACAGCCCTGTTGCAAATCCGTTAGACCGATAATTTGGGGGAGGACCGAGGGTTTTTTGCAACCGCTGTCCACAGGTTATCCACAAAAGCCGATTGCGGTGTGAATAGGCTGTGAAAAACAAATTTTTTTTTGGCGTAAGTTGCATTCCTGCTTGCACCTTACCGGTGTGGATAAGAATTCTCAAAAATGGCGGTTGAATCCACATTCGGTTCACTGCTATCATCGCATTATTCAGAACAGACAAAATTGAAATTCAGTGCATTAGCAGTTGTGAGATATCCGGAAGGATGGAAGAAACAAATGCAGACCATAGTCACGGACGAGGTGAAAGCGATACATAAACGGATTGCCGAAAAAATCGGAGCCAGTCAATACCAAGTGTGGTTCGAAGGGGCGACCCGGCTCGCTCTGAATGACGAGGGGTTACAGGTCACCGCCGCCAATCCGTTCGTATCGAATTGGATTGAAGGACATTTTTATCAGGCGCTGAGCGAGTCGGCCCTGGAAGTATGCGGGCGAAAAATCCCGTTGCGGTTTCAGATTGATGCCGGCTGCGTCAAGCCGCAGGACAAACCGGACCAGGCAGCCAAACCGATTGGCACATCTGGCAGCAAAACAGCCCAGCAGCGAATACCTGCCGCACACGGGCGCCGCGGCGCGCAGGCAGACCGTGCGCTGCCCCTGAAGTTGACCTTGGATACGCTGGTTGTCGGAAGCAAAAATCAACTGGCCTATAACGCAGCCCAAGCGGTTATATCGCAGGATCAAAGTCCTTTTAATCCGCTGTTTGTCCACGGCGGCTACGGCGTCGGCAAAACGCACCTGCTGCAGGGCATTTGCAATGAGGTTTTTCGTCGCAAACCCGGCTGTCGTTGGATGTATCTGTCGGCTGAGGATTTCGCCAACCAATATGTGATTGCCTTAAAGACGCATAAGCTGGATGTCTTTCGCAATCGTTTTCGCAATTTGGACATTCTTGCAATAGACGACATTCATTTTCTGGCCAATAAAAACGCGATGCAGGAGGAATTTCTGCATACGTTCAACAGCATCGACCTGGCCGGCAAACAGATTGTCCTGGCCTCAGATGCGCACCCCAAAGAAATCGGGCAGCTGTGCGAAAAATTGGTCACTCGGTTTGTCTCGGGTATGGTTGTGCGGATTGATCCGCCGGATCTGGAAATGCGGATTAAAATTTGTACCCGTCGGGCTGAGCAGCTCAACTTGACCTTGGCGCCGAAAGTGATCGAATTTGTTGCCGAAAGCATTACCTCCGGCGTTCGCGAACTGGAAGGGGCATTGGTCAAGCTCAGTGCCTACGCCGCGTTGAGTCGGGTGCCGTTGACGCTGGCGATGGCCCAGCAGATTTTAAATGAACATATCACCCAAACCGATCCGGTTGTTCATACCTCGGATATCACGGCGGCTGCGGCCGCCTATTTCGGCGTCTCGGTGGCCGATATTCATTCGGACAAAAAAGACCGTACGGTCAGTTTAGCGCGGGCGTTTGTCATGTATCTGACCCGGCGGTTTACACGGATGAGCTATCCCGAAATCGGACGCGTGCTCGGCAACAAAAATCATGCCACCGTAATCCTGGCCTGTCGCAGGGTCGAACAATACCTCAAGACCAACCGAGAACTCAAATGGCGCTCTCGAACGGGTTATCGGCTCGTGCATGCCAAAGAGGTGCTCGATGCCCTGACCCAAAAAATGTCATAGAAACAGCCCTGCGCTGTTTTGCTTGATGCAGGGATATTTTTTGTTTGCTCCGATGTTATGTCTCAGTTAAAATTCTCCGCTGACGTGTACACGTTTTTTCGCTGAAGCGATCTGCTCTCATCGGGTGATGCGATGCAGAAAGAGCAATTCTATTGGATTGTGAAGAGTGCACTTTTTTGAGGCATAAGGACTTTGTCCCCAAAAAGATATCAGTGGATTGACGGAGGTTTAAATGGCTCGATTTCTGAATGTGGCTTTCTTGTGTGCGATCC
>JAAYQH010000178.1 GCA_012519365.1 Planctomycetota bacterium
ATCAAAAGTCAAAAGTTTTCACAAAAAAGGGATTTATTTAGAAGATTCCGATTGAAAAACACAGCCACTTCCTGTAAATTACGTTGCTTTATAAAGCCTTCAAGACCGATAGGTGGCCCGTTACCGTTTGGGATGCGGGCATATCGGACTTACTAATGGGAATATTGAGTATGGGTCGGCAGGCTAATTTTTCCGAACTTCGAGACGCCATTCGGCGGGGACAAGCCAAGATTGCGGAAGGGCTTAAGACCGGCCAAATGCGTTCGGATCACGCAGGTAAACCAAGCTCTGGCCATGTGCCTCGGCTTGACCCTGCTCACGAATCGTTAAGCAAAAAGCCGACAGCGTCCGGGAAAGTCGCCCTATTCGAGGGGCGAAAAAAGCCTGGTTTTCGGTTTTCATGGCCCCAAATTCGTGTTCCGTGGCCGAATCTGTCGGCACTGCCGTACCGGTCGATGGTTTCCGGCATCGCGGCGATTTTGGTCGTTGCTGTTGTGGTATTTGTGGTGTTCTGGATCGGAAAGGTCCTTGTTGGGTCAGAGCCGTCGCCGCCTGTGGCCCAAGGCCCTTCGGAGTTGCCGCAGTCGCCTATTGGTTCTGAGTCGACTCCAACGACGCCGGTTTCGGCCAGTCCGCCCGTAACGGCCGAGTCGCCGCGAACTCAGACAGGAACACAGGGCCTTTCCCAGCCGGCGCAAACTCAGCCGGCCCCGACGCCGGCGCCGGTTCAGCGAACCGGCAATAATGCGATTGTTATACAGGGGATTGCCACCTCGCGGGAAAGCGAGTTGATTCCAGTCCAGGAGTTTTTTGCTCGGCACGGCATCGAGACGGAGATCCTCAGAAGCGGCAACAATTACAGTCGGCTGATTACGAAGGGACGATTTGAAAATCCCAATCGTCCCGGCACGGACGGTTATGAAATGCGAATGAAAATTAAAAATCTCGGGAAACGGTACCCGGTCGAAACCGGTGATACAAAATTCGGGACTGAGCCGTTTCAGGATGCGTATGGTTTGTTAATTCAGTAACTGTTTAGAATGTTTCAGGAGAGTTGATAATGTCGGTTGATCCTTCATTAAAAATCAAAAGTGCACTGATGCGACATCGCAATGTTCTGTCTCGGGAAGAGCGAATCAAGGTTCTTCGCTCCGAGGAACGCTGGCATGAAGGCGATAAGGTCTTGGGGCTGCCTAAGGTCGCTCATCGTAAACTCGCCTAACAGGATGTTTTTTGTCGTATCATAGTGCCGTTCCGCCGGAGATCAGCAGTTCCTGTGGGCGGCATTCTCTTGCGCTGCGCGGAGGGGGGAACGGAAATGGTCGAATTAAGATGTTTTATAATATCTACTATGCTTAAAGACAGAGAGTAAACCATGAAAAATTATCTTGCAGAACGGACCAAAGTGGTTGACGCCAGCGGTATCCGTAAGGTTTTCGCGCTGGGTGCGACCTTAAAAGACCCCGTCAATTTTTCAATTGGACAGCCGGATTTTGACGTGCCGGATCCCATTAAGGAAGTGGCAATTCAGGCAATTCGAGAGGGACAAAACCGCTATTCCCAGACCGCTGGCGAAGACAGTGTGCTTGAAATGCTTCGTCCCCGCGTCAAAGCCGAAACAGGATGGAACAACCCCCAGGTGATGTTGACCAGCGGCGTAACAGGGGGGTTGTTGCTGGCGTTTATGGCGCTGATCAATCCGGGCGATGAGGTGATCATTCCGGATCCGTATTTCGTGATGTACAAGCATCTGGTGCGGATGTTGGGCGGCAAATGTGTCTTTGTGGACTGCTATCCTGATTTTTCGCTGCCGGTTGAGAAAATCGCCGCCGCAGTGACGGACAAGACGAAGCTGATTATTCTCAACTCACCGAACAATCCGAGCGGCCAGGTCTATAGCGCACAAGATCTCAAAGCCGTGGCCGAAATCGCTCAAAAACGCGATATCATTCTGCTCAGCGATGAAATCTACGAGATGTATAACTATGAGCGGTCCCAAGTCAGTGCCGCCACCTATTACGACAAAACGGTTCTGCTAAAGGGCTTTGGAAAAAGTTACGGCATAACCGGCTGGCGGATGGGCTATACGGCCTGTTCCGAAACACTCAAGCCGTTGATGGAAGCGATGCTGATGATTCAGCAATATACGTTTGTCTGTGCGCCGATGCCGTTCCAGTTGGCCCTGCCCACGGCGATGGGCTATGATATGAGTACCTACGTTCAGGCGTATCGAAACAAGCGGGATTTGCTGTATGAGGGGCTTAAAGGCACCTTCAATGTCCGCAAACCGATTGGTGCGTTCTATATGTTCCCTGAAAAGCCCGAACGGTACGCCACTGCGACCGATTTTGTCAAAGATGCCATCGCCCACAATGTGCTGATTATCCCTGGTAACGTCTTCAGTGAACGCGATACCCATTTTCGGATGTGCTTTACCACCACTGAGGACAAAATTCGCCAAGGGGTTGAAATCCTCTGCCAACTGGCCAAAGGCTAAGAAGGGCGTTTTTTCAGTTTAGCTTAATCGGTTCTGTAGTGAGTGCTGATAATTCACGGCGTGTCTGAAATTACTCAGGAACGCCGTTTTTTTGTTGTGTTCTCTGATTTTTGGCTATACTATTGCCTTTATGGTTGGACAGGTTCACTCATTTCGACCCCTCAGGGAGGCTTGGCTTACGGCCGTCGCACTGGCAATGGCCGTTACGGTGGGATGGATTGCAACCGGATACGCAGTGTCTGAAAACAATGGGTCCATTTCCGATGCCAACGCCCCGAGCCAGGCCCGGCCGTTGAAAATCGCTGCTGTGATC
Organism: Planctomycetota bacterium; assembly: GCA_012519365.1. Classification (GTDB taxonomy): domain Bacteria; phylum Planctomycetota; class Phycisphaerae; order Sedimentisphaerales; family Anaerohalosphaeraceae; genus T3Sed10-213. The sequence continues at coordinate 2,811 of JAAYQH010000178.1, forward strand.
GATTGCCATGGCACGATCGATGACGGATTGTACCAGTCTATCGTTCGACGTACTACCGAGGCGATTAAGGCAGGGGCCGATTATATCATTTATGATATTCAGACCTACGGCGGGATGGTGGACAGCGCCGATGATATCAGCAAATACCTGATTCATGAGGTCGCTCCGCTGGCCCGTACCATGGCCTATGTTAGCAAAGAAGCCATCTCCGCCGGCGCGATGGTCAGCGTGTCCTGTCAGGATATAATTATGCGAAGGCACACCACCATCGGGGCCAGCGCGCCAATCGTGATGGGCGGGCAGTTGGAGGGTGTCGAACGGGAAAAAATCGAAAGCTTCATACGGGCAATCTTTAGTCGGGCCGCCGAGGCCAACGGCTACCCCGAAGCCCTGCTCAAGGCGATGGTCACCCGCCAAGTGGAGGTCTGGCAGGTGAAAAATCTCAAGACCGGACAGATGGAATATGTTGAGACCGAACATCTTCCGACGGACCCCAATGTCTATGATGTGGACAACAAACGGTTGATCGTGCAGGATGATGAAATACTGACCCTGACTGATTCCAAGGCCTATGAGTACGGCATCGCGAGGGCGGTTGTAGACAATCTGGACGAGGCGCTGGCTTTTTTGGCCGAACGAGACGGCGTGATTTTTGATTCTAAGGTGCTGTATTTCAAGCCGCTCTGGTCGGAGCAAATGGTGCGGTGGCTGAATTCGCCTGCGGTTGTCAGTGTGCTGGTACTGGGGATTTTGCTGGGTATTTACGTGGAGATTAATACCCCCGGGCTGGGACTGCCGAGTTTGCTGGCGATTGTGTGTCTGGTGATTTTGGTGGGCAGTCGCTATTTGACCGGGATGGCCAACTGGATCGAGATTGCCATTTTGGTGGTGGGTATTTTGCTGCTGCTGGTGGAAATTTTCATCCTGCCCGGCTTTGGCGTAGCGGGTTTTTTGGGCATTGCGTGCATTCTTATCGGTGTATTGGGAATGTTTGTGCGAACTGCGCCCGGCGAGTTTCCATGGCCACAAAACCCGATGGCCTGGAAAGAGTTTACCGATGGTCTGATGGGGATTGCGATCGGCTTTGTAGCGTTTTTGGTTGTGGCGATGCTACTGTCTCGCTATATGGACCGCATTCCTTTCTTTCGAGCGTTTGTACTGCGTGCCAATCTGGAACACCCCCGCAGTTCGGGTGATTCATCGGCCGTGCAGGGCCTTGGCCCGAATGCTATTTCGATGGAACTTAAGCCGGGACAGGTCGGCCGAACGCTTTCGATTTTGAGGCCCGCAGGCAAGGCGAGATTCGGCACCACTGTCGCTGATGTCGTAACCCGCGGCGAATTTGTAAATAAAGACACACCGGTTAAAATTCTTGAAATCCACGGCAATCGCATTGTTGTCGCGGCAGAACAACAGAAACCCTAAGGCGAGGCGAACAGATGCTCACAGATGCGGCCATAATCCTGTTTGCGATTTTCTTGTATATTGTCTGTGCCGTGCTGATGGTGATGGAGATCTTTATTCCCAGTTTTGGGTTGTTGTCGCTGCTGGCGTTGGGGGCTTTTTTGTGGGGAGCGTTTTTATTTTTTCAGATCGGTACGACAGTCGGCTGGGTAGGCCTTGGAACGGCGATAGTGGTGATACCGACGTTCTGGATTATTACCTATAAAGTGTTTCCCAAAACATCTTTGGGACGCTCGATGGTGCTGAACAATGAACCGCGTCCTGTCGGGGACGCTATCGCAGAGAAAGAGCAACTGGCCGCCTTGGTGGGAAAAAGCGGCAAAACCCTTGGCCCGTTGCGGCCGGTGGGGGTGTGTGAGATTGATGGCTTGCGGGTGGCCTGTACCGCGGAGGTGGGTTTTATCCCCAAAGGCGCTGAAATCGAAGTGATTCGCGTCGAAGGGAATACGGTTACCGTGCGAACAAAAGAAACTACTACCTAATTTCGAAAGGAGTTTACGATGGCACACGCATTGTTGCTGGCCGGTTTCATCAAGATCGGTCTTTTTATTATCGTCGGGCTGATCTTACTGTTATTTGTCCTGATCTTTCTGTTTTATGGGAATTTGTGGCTGCAGGCCCGCTTCTCCGGTGTTCCGGTCTCCTTTGTCGAATTGATCGGCATGTGGCTTCGCAAAGTCAATTCCCGCACGATTGTGGTCAGCCGAATCACCGCCGCCAAGGCAGGTCTGGATTTATCCACGGCACAACTTGAAAGCCATTATCTTGCCGGCGGGCGGGTGCCGAATGTCGTGCGGGCGCTGATCGCCGCCGACAGAGCCAATATCAATCTGACCTGGCAGGTCGCCACCGCGATTGACCTTGCCGGTCGCGATATTCTTGAGGCCGTGCAGACCAGCGTCAACCCCAAGGTGATCGACTGTCCCGATCCAAGAAAGGGACGCGATACCATCGATGCGGTTGCTCAAGACGGCATTCAGCTCAAGGTCAAGGCCCGCGTAACGGTACGCGCCAATATCGCCCGACTCATCGGCGGAGCCACCGAAGAGACCATCATCGCGCGTGTCGGTGAGGGAATTGTCACGACCATCGGCAGCGCGATCAATCATAAGAGTGTGCTGGAAAATCCCGACCGTATTTCCAAGGCGGTTCTGGAGAAAGGGCTGGATGCCGGCACGGCGTTTGAGATTCTCTCCATTGATATTGCGGATGTCGATGTGGGGCAAAATATCGGGGCCCAACTTCAGGGAGCCCAGGCCGAAGCCGACAAACTTCGGGCCAAGGCCGAGGCGGAAAAACGGCGTGCTATGGCCGTGGCCCGCGAGCAGGAAATGCGCGCCCTGGTCGAAGAAAACCGCGCCAAGGTCGTCTTGGCAGAGGCGGAAATTCCGCTGGCGATGGCCGAGGCCTTGCGAAAGGGTAATCTGGGGGTAATGGACTATTACCGTTTGAAAAATATCAAATCGGACACTGAAATGCGAGAATCCATTGCCAAAACCGATCTAAAACCTAAGTCAGAGGATGAATAATCGTGTTCACGGCCACACTATCACCGCCGCCGGCCAACGGCGACTGGCTGGAACTGCTTTTCCCCATTTTGCTGATGGTGGTTTACGGCGCAGCGACGTTGGTCAAGGCGTTCATGGAAAAACGAAAGGAAGACGCCTCAAGACAGGACCTAGACGTGCCCAGCCGTCCCGAACGCCGCTATAAGCCGCTGGATCAGGTTGCTAATTTCCTGCAAACACCTCAGCAGCGGACATTGCCTTATGCGCGTACCGCGGCCAAACGGCCTGAAGCGCCTCGGCCTTCTGTGCCGTCGCAGCCTCAGACTGCGATGCCGCAGTCAGCGGAGCATCAACTTCAGCAACAGATGGCCGAGCAACGTCGGCTGCAGCAGATTGAGGCGTTACGACGTCAGCAATTGCAGCGTCAAGAGTATATGAAACGACAGCAAAAGGCCCAGCAACAGGTCGCCCAGTCAGTTAAAATAGCCCAGGCTGCCACCCCAAGGACGCCATCGGGTCTATCCAAAACTGCCCAAGAGGCCTTGCGACAGGCACGCACCGGCAAACCGGTCGGTCTTGCCGCCGGGCGCAAAACCGCAGCCCCAAAGCCCCCTCGTCTCCAGCCTGAAAGGGTAACTGCCCCGACCGCTTCTATGAAGGCAGGGTCGCTGGTGCTGCTGCATCAGATGCTTCGCTCACGCAGTAATCTGCGAACAGCGTTTGCGCTAAAAGAGATTCTTGATCCGCCGGTGGCTTTGCGAAATGACTAAAACCGTTTTTGTTCACGAAAAGGATAAAAGTCGTGATGGAAAGATAAAAACCTGGGGTACAGGGATTCGAACCCCGACTAACTGATCCAGAGTCAGTCGTGCTACCGTTACACTATACCCCAGTAGGAGAATCTAATATACAATCGCCGGCCGATTGGGTCAAGCGGCAATTG
>JAAYQH010000179.1 GCA_012519365.1 Planctomycetota bacterium
AAATTGTAATAGAGGCTGTCCTCGGTTTCACGAGCCGAGCCAAAAAAGGACACCGCCGGCCCGATATGAGCCAACTCGTCAAATCCTTCTACAAACTCGGCCATAATCCGAAACACACGCCAGGTCTCATCCCGCATTGCACTATATTCTGTCATCGCATTGCTCCGCACGTGCTGTCATCTGATTCTAAAAACAAACCGTGCGTTTATATCGTCTAACCTGTACCATTTGTTCACATTTTCCCGATATACTGCATTTAATCAATTTTTGGAGATGCCCTGTCCGACAACTTCAAATCGCACTTACCACAAGTCCGGCCGATTGGCCGCAGGGCAATACGCGGCAATAACACAGGTGGCGCAATCGGGTTTGCGGGCCTTGCAGACCGCCCGTCCGTGGAAGACAAGGCAATTGCTGAACGTTGTCCAGCCCCCGTATTTTTTCTTCGGCACGATTTTCATCAAATCAAACTCCAGTTTGACCGGATCAGTATGTTCCGACAGCCCCAGCCGTCGGCTCAGACGAATCACGTGCGTATCACAGATAATGGCCGGCTCGCCGAAGCAGTTGCCCAAAATCACGTTGGCGGTCTTGCGCCCGACCCCGTTAAGCGTCAGCAGCTCTTCCATAGTGCGGGGTACCTGCCCATTGAATTTTTCGAGAATGGCCTTGCATGTTTTCTGGATACTTTTGGCCTTGTTGCGATAAAAACCGGTCGAACGGATATCCTTTTCAAGCTCTTCCAGCGGCACCTTGAGCCAATCCTCGGCCGAGCGATATTTCTTGAACAGGTCTTGGGTGACGGTGTTGACACGAACATCGGTGCATTGGGCCGCCAAAATCGTCGCGATTAACAGTTCCAGCGGTGTCGAATAATTCAACGAGACCTTTGCGTCGGGATAGGCCTTGCACAAGAGGGGAAAAATCTTCTCCACACGGGCCTTTGCCTCGGCCGGATCGACTTTGATGGATTGCGTTTTCTTTGCCATAGCGGTATTGTAGCAATCGGCGGCGTTTAATCAACTGCCTGAATGGCGTCGAATAAATCGCGTTTGTCGTAAATGCCCGGTAAACGGATCGGCTCAGCGTGACCAGGCACCAGCAGAATCGTCATCGGGACCGTGCCCGGGATGCCATAGATCTGCTGCAAATCCACTGCGGCCGGAAAATCCGCCAACGTCGTATCAGCCTTGACCGGCAGAATGTTGGCCTCCTTCAGTGCCGCGGCAACCTGCGGATCGCGAAATACCCGATCCTCCAGAATCTTGCAGTTGGTGCACCAATCGGCGGTGAATTTGATCAGAACCGGCCGATTGTGAGCCACGGCGTCCTCGATTCGTCCGCGATCATAATCAACCCACTCGATCAGGTCGGTCTTTTGCGGCAGAAGCCACAGGCCCGCTGACACAGCAATCAGCACAGCCGCTCCGCGAATCAGCCATTTTTTCCCCCTCGGTGTCGAAAACGACACCCACGCCCCCCACATCCAGGCCGAAAACGCCGCGACCACCGCAAAGGAGGCCACCGCCGCAAGCTGCTCTTTGGGTAGAGCCGCAAGCGGTTTGATCGCCAACAGAAGCAGTGCAAAGCCCATTGTTTTTTTGAACTGCTCCATCCAGCCTCCGGGCTTGGGAAGACGATTCAGCAGATTTGGTGCCGCCACCAGCACCGCATACGGCAACGCCATTCCGATGCCCATCAGCAAAAACACCCAAAACCCCATCAGCCACGGCTGGGTCTGCACCCAGATCAGCACCGCCGCCAAAATCGCCCCGCTGCATGGAATACTCAAAATCGCCGCCAGAAATCCCATGCCGAACGACCCGCCGAACGTACCGGCATCGGCGGTCCTGCCGGAAAGTCCCGACGGCAAGGTCAGCGGCAGCACATCAAACATAAACATCGCGAACAAGACCAAAAATACCACCATGATGATGTCAAACGTCGCGTATCGGTACGGATCGCTGAGGTTAAACACCGCTCCGGTCGTCAGCCGTAACACCGAGGAAAAGACACCCATCGCCATAAAAAACGCAGCGATCCCGACGCAAAATGTCAACCCCAGGGCGATGCGGCGGGACGGTCTCTCTTTGGCGATGTTCACTATCCGAGACACAATCAACGGCAGCACCGGCAACACGCAGGGCATCACATTAAACGCCAGGCCTGCCGCAAGGGCCAACAGCAACATCAATGCCGTTTCTGAAGCAGACCGGCCCAACGATCGCAAATCATCGTCTTTTTCGACGGCTTGCGTGTCGGCCCTTGCAGTTGCTGCCGGGATAAATGCCACCTCCGGCCATGTATCCAATGTTGAAAAATCAATCTCGCCATTCAGCGTTTTTTCAAACGGAGGCAGGCACAGCCTGCTCGTACAGGCGATGCTGCTCAGGCGGACCGTGACGGGCACGAGTTGTAATTCCTTGGAATACGATTCAATCGGCAAAAGCAGATAAAAATCGCCCACATATACATCAATATTCTGCTGCTGGGATGTATCATAGAACGCCTCCGGTTCTGGAAACAGCGCTTGGCCGAATCGCACGCCTTGGGCCTCAGCGGCGGCCTTTAATTCCAATCCCGGCGTCGGGGCACTCTGCGGATCCGCATAGTAATGCAAATCATCGGTCCCTCTAAAATGAACCGCCAAGGCAGGTGCTCCGTTATACCGTACCGGCTCGATCTGAGCGGTGGAGTATTCCTGCTCGTGCCGAATAATCTCTACCGGCTGGCCGAAACTCGTCGAGCAAAAAATGATAATGCCGAGCAATAATATACATTTTTGTAGATAAGTAGTCATTTATGGGCCACCGTCTTACACTTTTGACAACGCGTGTCTTCTTTACGATGGAAACATCGAAAAGTTTGTTTCTTTTAAGCCGCCGTCAGGATAACGACATAAAAACAATAGAACAACCCCCAAATCCGGTCCCATCTGGAAACTTGGGAACGCAAAACAACGGGCCAAACTCAACGTGCTGCTTGTACTTTCGCCCTTTAGGGCTAAAAAAGGGCAGACACGTTAATGGGCCATAACGCTCGAGATCCGGAAGACCGGCAGCAGCAGGGCAATGGCGATGGTGCCGATGATCAGGCCCATCAGGGTGATCATTAGCGGCTCGATAAGGGCGGTGGCGGTACGGATGGAGTTTTGGAGCTGTTTTTCGAGAAAAATGGAGATACGGTCGCAGGCAAAGCCGAGTTTTCCGCTTTTTTCGCCGGCCCGGAGCATTTGGATAATGCCCGGAGCGATCAGGTGGCTATAGGGGGCCATCATCAGAGCGTCGGAGAACTGGCAGCCGTCGCGGATTTTGGCGTCCGCATGTTGCCAGAGGCTCTTGAAATAGTAATTATCGCAGGAGCTTCGCATCACCTGCAGGGCATCGAGCAGGTTGACACCGGTATTGACCATCGTGGCCAGGATCCGCATATTGCGGGTCAGGACGGCGTCAATGAACATCGGGCCGAAAATGGGGATGTGGATTTTGATCCAGTCGAGCGTTTTTTGGCCGGATTCTGTTTTTTTCCAGGCACTGATGCCCCAAAAACCAAGCGTAGCGACAGTCACGACCAGCGCCATGAACTCCGGATTGGCCAGCAGATTGCTGCAATAGACCAGCAGGCGGGTCAGGGCGGGCAGGGCGGCGCCGCGGGATTCATAGATCTTAGTAAACCGCGGCAGGACAAAGAACATCAGCGAGCCCGTCGCCGCGATCGCCATCAGAAGCATAATGAGCGGATAAATCATGGCGCCTTTTACTTGTTTGCGGGTTTCGGCGTCGGCGTTCTGATAGGTGCTGAGCACCTCGAGCATCTGTCCCATTTTGCCCGTGGCCTCGGAGGCCTTGACCATGCTGATGAACATCGCGTTGAAGACTTTGGGATAGACCGACAAGGCCTCGGAGAAACTTTCGCCGTTTTTGATGCGGGCCCCCACATCGACCAGAATGTCCCGAAAAACCCCGGCTCGCATCTGGGCCGAGACCGCCTCCAGCGCGTCGGTTAAGACAACGCCGCTGTCGAGCATGACAGACAGCTGGGTGGTGAACATAATGACCTCGCTTTGACGCGCACGCAGGTCCGAGACGATAGGCTTGGACGCCGCCGCGGCGCGTTCGGGGCCGGCAGCAGGGGGCACTCGACGGACCCCGGCACCTGTTTTTTCCCGAAGCGCCGTGCTCATACGGCCTCCTCATCAATGGTCACGACGCG
>JAAYQH010000180.1 GCA_012519365.1 Planctomycetota bacterium
CGTCCCACCGGATCGCCCTGCAAACGCAGCAGCGCCGGCGCGATCGGCGCGACGACCTCGGCCCGCTGCATATCCTCATCGGCCTTCGGCCAATAATACAGCACGCCGGTGCGGCGATTCAGATACCACTCGCCCGGCGCATCCAGTGCCTAAAAAACATTTTCAACAATATACCGTGCCCCGTCCGACGTATAATCATCGGTAAAACGTTTGCCGGAAGGGTACTGAAAGGACACCACATGATTCTCGGCGTCAATCCCGGCGATCGGCAGATGTGTATCGGTCCAGAAATGATAGACAATGACCTCGGCGTCGGTCAGGTTGGTCCACTCGGCACTCAGATCGCCGGGGCGAAATTCAAATCGCTGGCAAGGCGTATTGTAGGGCTTGGTGCTGCCGCCATCGGGAAAACCGGCCACACGGAAAAAGCCCTCGTTGGGGGTGCGTGCCCGCAGGCGCCGTTGGCCGTTGACGAACAACTGCGTAAAATACCACGTACCGGCTTTGACCTCGGCGATGTCGGTCTTCCAGATATTCGCATCGTGCCGCTGCCAGCCCGTAACACGTCGTCCGCCGGTAATCAGCGGCTGGCCGTCGTCATAAGGCCGAATCGTTACCGGACACGCGGCCGTCCCCGAATGCTCCGGCCCGACCACGACCGGTTCAGTCAGGCAATACATCCCGTCGCGCAAATACACCGTGACAGGCTTGTCCTTCGCAAGCCGGCGGACTCTATCAAACGCCCCCTTGAGCGTGCGCAGGGGCGATTGGATATCCGTTCCGTCCGCGCCATCGTCGCCGTCCGGCGCAACAAAAAACGCCCGCTCATCTCGCTCAGCCGCTGGCTCAGCCATCAGCTGCGCAATCAATGGCCTTAAATGATCAGACCATACCCGATAGCCTTCCTCGTTAAGATGCAATTTGTCGTCCACAAAATACCGCGGATCCGGCCTGCCCTGCTCATCCAGAAGCAGCGAAGCGGAATCAAAATAATGCAGCCGGTCATCCTCATCGGCCATCGCCTTGAGCATCGCGTTGAACGCCGTATAGACCTCGGCACGATCGATGCGGGCCTGACTGATCTTGACAGCCATCAGAATAATCTGCGTTCGCGGCAGATGCTGATGCACCAGCCCCACCAGCCGTCTGACATCCTCGGCAATCTGGACGGCACTCTTGCCCCAGATCGGATCGTTATCGCCGGAGTAAAACACTATCACCCGCGGCTTGTAAGGAAAAATCACCGCCTCGGCATAGTGAATCAGGTCAGAATAGATCGACCCGCCAAAGCCGCGATTGATGACGGGAAATTCGGGAAACAGCGCCTTGGTCGGCCAAAAGGCAATACTGGAACTGCCGACAAACAGCACCGCATCGGTGGGAAATGTGTTTTGCCGGTCGCGCCGCTGGAACTGGGCAATCGTCTCGGCCCATTGACGTGCCGATTCAAGATTAATCTGCTCGACAGAACGCTGCTCGGCCCGGCTCATCGGCGATACACACAGACCCGCAAGAACCACCGCAATAGACAGACATCCCTGTTTTCCGAACCCTTGCCCCAGTGGCTTCATAATGGTCTCCTATAACAAAACAACCCCTGACGTCCCCCGTTAAGTCTTTGAGGCCTGCAGGCTATCGCGAATCAAAGTGTGCACCTGTGCTACATGAGGGATGCCGAAAAAACCGATCTCTTTGACGCTTTCGCGCTGCCGCCCTTTCGAATAGTGTGTGCTGACCTGTCGGTCAAAGATCAAATCACCGCTGCCGTCACGAAAGACACGCTTGTCAATCTGAGCCAACCTGTCCGGCCCGAAAGACTGAATATGAATGGCCGTCCCTTTGGTTAGAATGATCACCCGCCGATCGGTCACGATATAAACCGTGTTCTTTGCGAGTTGGACCATCCAAAGGGGAGAACTCAACATCACCAGGCCGATTAATATAAAGAACCTGATAAATATCTTCGCAAACCACGACGCATTAGCGTCCCTGAAGATCGCGACCGCAATAGTCGAACTGATGCCCAGCCACACCACCGCGAAAAACACCAGCGGAAGGCCCCGACGAAATGCCCGCTTCAAACTCGGCTGGCACGACCACAAAACCCGCTCATCCTGAAGAATCTCATCATCGAGCAATCGCTGAAGATCAATCGGCAGTACGGCCGCTGTATTCAACACCTCTCTTGTCTCCTATTTCGTTTCAAAAAATCACAACAGGTCGTTGCGGCCCCTCTCGCACCGGTTCCATCTCCCGCTGACACACCCCGAGTATAGCACCCGTCCGCCACAAATTAATGATTTATCGGTGATTGACCCATCATCCCGTTATTCAGGGTAAAAACAGCCGCAAACCGGCCAAAACGGTGGACGACAGACCGGTTTTATGGTAAGTTTTTCAGGTCATCGCAGATTCTTATTGAAAAAGAGCCAATGAGGGGGTAAATAAAGAACCTCGGAAGTGTCGACAGCGGGGTTTGGGGACGTCGCGGCGGGCAACGCCCGGCAGAACCCCATCGCGGCACGAGCATAGGGACGTGTATGCGGCCGGGGCGCACGCATACCGTAACAAACAACTGGAAAACGGAAAACAACATAAATACAGGATAAAGGAAGACCGAATGCAGTATCAACCCTCACACAGCGATAAGGCCGCAGCGTTGGCCTATCTTGAGCCGCGGCTGCAAGTGCCGTATCAGCGAACACGCGAAATGACGCTCGACGATTTGCTTCTGGAAAATCGGATCGTTTTTATGATCGGCGAGATTTCCTATCGAATGGCCACCGAAGTGATTATGAAGCTGCTGTATCTGGACAACCTCAAACGCGGCGTGGAAATCAGCCTCTACATCAACTCCCCGGGCGGCAGCGTGGACGACACCATGGCCATTTATGACACAATGCAGTTTATCGGCTCGCCGGTGGCAACCTATTGCATCGGACGTGCCCAATCCGGCGCCGCGGTGATCCTGGCCGCCGGCAGCAAAGGCCGCCGTCACGCCCTGCCCCACGCCAAGATTATGCTGCACCAGCCCTGGGGCGGCGTTACAGGCCAGGCCGAGGACATCCGTATTCAGGCCGAAGAAGTCCTCCGCGCCAAAAAAACCATCAATGAGATCCTCGCTCTGCATACGGGCCTGACACCGGAAAAACTGACCCAGGAAACCGAACGCGACAAATATATGACCGCTGAGGAAGCCAAACACTACGGACTGATCGACGACGTGCTCACGGGACACATCGAATCGAAATGAAAAAACCAATCCCATCCATTGAGGACGCTATGACCTTGACAAATAATACCCTCGTACCGATAGTCATCGAAAAAAGCGGCCGAGGCGAGCGGGCGTATGATATTTATTCGCGCCTGCTCAAGGACCGTATCATTTTCCTCGGCGGTGCACTGGATGACGATACGGCCAACCTGATTATCGCTCAGATGCTGTTTTTGAGCAACGAGGACAGCGAGGCGGATATTCATTTTTATATCAACTCGCCGGGCGGAGTGATCACGGCCGGTTTGGCGGTCTATGACACGATGCAGTTTTTGCGGTGCGAAGTATCAACCTATTGCATCGGCCAGGCCGCCAGTATGGGCGCGGTGCTGTTTGCCGCCGGCAAAGCGGGCAAACGCTATATGCTGCCCAACAGCCGGGTGCTGCTGCATCAGCCGCTACTGAGCGGCACGATGACCGGCCCGGCCACAGACATTGAGATTGAGGCCAAAGAAATGCTGCGGCTGCGCAGTCGGCTGTACGCCATTCTGTCGCATCATACGGGCAAAGACCCCGCCAAAATCGAAAAAGACTGCGACCGCAATCTGTGGCTGGAAGCCGACGAGGCCACCGCCTACGGACTGGCCGACAAAGTGCTGCAAAAAACACCGCACGTCAGCAAACACAAAACCGACACGGACGAAGAAACCCCATAGGCCAACGGACCGCGGCCAAGCGGGGACGTACGTAGGCTAAAAGGCTTGCAATGAAACGCACGGTAATGCTCATGCTGGTGCTGCTTGCCGCGACCGGATGCCGCGACGAAGCGGACAGATCGTTGTGGGGCCAGATCGAAGGCCTGAGCCAAGAAAATACAGCCCTGTCGCTTGAGGTTCAGCAGCTTCGACGGGAAAACGCCGCGCTGACCGAGCAGCTTTGCACCCTGGCCGGCATCGACCAAAAGGAACGACTGGATGCCTTGATTGTGCCTGTGGCGGTACGCATCGGCCGTCTTTCGGGCCTGTACGACAAATCCGGCAAACAAGAAGGCTCCCCCGATACGCTGGTGGTGTATCTGGAGCCGATAGACACCCAGCAGGATATTGTCAAAGCCGCTGGCCGTGTGCGGGTGGAGTTGTGGAATCTGACGGCCCCATCGCCACAAAATGCCTGCATCAAACAATGGGACATCGACCCGTCACAGTTGCGGCAAACCTGGGGACGCGGCCTGCTCGGGGCCTATTATCGACTTCAATTGCCGCTGGAAGGGTGCCTGACCGGCAGCGAAAAAGAACTGACCGTTCGTGTGGAGTTTACCGATTACCTGGCCGGACGGGTGCTGACCGACCAAACAAGAATTGAAAAGTGAGGCCCAAAACCCCCTTTATCAATTCCTCTTCAAGGCACTGTGGGGCGATTGAAAAAACCCCTTTTTTAGCCATGTTTTTAAGATGTCCTTCAGAGCAGAGCAGCCCCGGCCATTTCCACCCTCTGTGCTGTCCCTTCCAGCTCACGACTGAGGGGGGCGGGCCAAATCGCGAATCACATCCACCAGCGCTTGGGTCCCGTCGCCGCCGCGTCCCTTAGCGGCCAGCGATTCCAAAAGCTGCATCACCAGGGCCGTTCCCGGCAGCGGCTGGCCAATCTGGCGGGCTGTATCCAACACCAGCCGCAAATCTTTCAGCTGCAGATCAACCTTAAACGCCGGGGCCATATCGCCGGCCAAAATCTTCGCACCCAGCACCTTGAGCGAATGGCTGTACGCAGCCCCGCCGCAGGTCACCGTATAGGTGGTCTGTAAATCCAGCCCCGCTTTTTCGGCCAATGCCAGCCCCTCGGCAATGCTCATCAGAGTATGAATAACCATTACCTGATTGACCAGTTTGGTCGTCTGGCCGGCCCCGACAGGACCGCAATGGGTAATCGTGCGTCCCATTGCCTGCAACACGTCATAAACTGCCTCAAAGGCGTCTTTGGGCCCGCCGACCATAATCGACAGTTTGCCCTCAATCGCGCCGATCTGGCCGCCGGAAATCGGCGCATCCAGCAGGACAACCCCTTTTTGCGACAAGATCTCGGCCATCCGCCGTGTGGCCTCGGGGCTGATGGTGGACGTATCGACACAAATCAGTCCGCTGCGGGCGGAGCCAATAACGCCGTTTTCGCCCAGCAGCACCGCCTGCACATCGGGCGTATCAGGCAGGCACGTAATAACCACATCCGCCTGCGCAACCGCCTGAGCAGGCGTATCAGCCCAGCCGGCGCCGGCATCAAGAACCGGCTGTGCCCTAAATTTCGTGCGGGTATGCACGGTTACCGCAAAGCCGGCCTTGAGCAGATTGCACGCCATCGGCGCCCCCATAATGCCGGTACCGATAAAGGCGATATGTCGAGTCAAATTTGCCATGTTCCGTCCTTATTGCACAGCCTAAAAAGGGCGTAACGCCACCGCCGCGACCATCTTCATCGCGGACCACCCCACCCCCACCCGTGCCGATGGGTTTAGCGGCTCATCCCCAGGCGGCGAAGCGTC
>JAAYQH010000181.1 GCA_012519365.1 Planctomycetota bacterium
CCGTCCGCCGTTGGCTCGGCCTTCGCCGCCGCCCATCGGGTGCGAAACCGGGTTCTGAGCCTTGCCGCGAACATGCCCGCGTCGTCCCATATGGCGTTTCCGGCCGGCCTTGCCAATTTTGACGTTCTGGTAATCGGAATTGCTGAGCTGACCTATCGTCGCTCGACATTCCTTGCGTACCATTCGCATTTCACCGCTGGGCAGCACAATTGTCGCCCAGCCGCCTTCTTTGGCCATCAACCGAGCCACTCCGCCTGCACTGCGAACCAACTTGCCGCCCTGGCCGGCGTTCATCTCAATATTGTGAATCTCCACACCCACCGGAATCGCCGCCAACGGCATCGTATTGCCCGCCCGCGGCTCCACGCGAGGGCCGCTTTCAATCGTCTGGCCGACCTTCAGTCCTTCCGGCGCCAGGATATAACGTTTTTCGCCGTCTTCGTACTGCACCAGCGAGATAAAGCAATTGCGGTTCGGATCGTACTCGATAGTCAGCACCTTGGCCGGCATGCCGTCCTTGTTCCGCTTAAAATCGATCACGCGGTAAATTTTGCGAGCCCCGCCGCCGCGAAAACGACACGTCGTGCGGCCATGATGGTTGCGCCCGCCGCTCTTTTTAATGCGGAAACAGAGCGTCTTTTCCGGCGTATCTGTGGTCAGAACCGCCTTGTAATCAATGACCGAAGCATTGCGTCGGCCGTTGCTGGTCGGTTTGTAAATACGTATTGCCATAATTCCATTTGCCTTTATATGTTCGCGTTATCAGAACAGATCAATGCGATAATCCGGATGCAGCACGACCACCGCTTTTTTCCAATCCGGCGTGCGGCCGAAACTGCGACCACGACGACGCGGTTTGCCTTTGACATTGGCCGTTCGCACGTCCGTTACTTTGACATTATACAAGTGCTCCACCGCATGGCGAATCTGCACCTTATTGGCCTTCTTGTTCACCTGGAAGGAATACGCATTTTTGACATTGGCAAAATGGATTCCCTGCTCGGTCACCAACGGTCTGATAATCACATTATAGTCATTCACGCCTCTGCCCTGCCTTGCTTAATTCGTGTCCCGATTCAGCAGCGTCAAAAACGCCTCTTTTGTAAACAGTACCTTTTGCTTGTTGCAAAGGATACCCGCGTTCAGGTCGCTGACCGCCATCACATCCACTTTCGGGATGTTCCGGGCGGACTTGTACACATTCATATCTACCTGCGGCGTGGCCACCAGACAACTTCGCTCGATCTTCAGGTTGCCCAGCACACGAGCAAATTCTTTGGTCCGAGGCGACTCAAACGTCAACTCATCGACCACCACCACAGCACCGCTTTGCAGCTTGGCCAGCAAGGCTGAATCCCGCGCCAGCCGACGCTGTTTCTTGGGCATATCCTTGCCAAAATCCCGGGCTCGCTTGGCAAATGTCACACCGCCGCCGACACGAACAGGAGTGCGAATTGCTCCGGCACGGGCATTACCGGTACCCTTCTGCCGGTACAATTTGCGGGTGGAACCGGCCACCAGCGAACGG
>JAAYQH010000182.1 GCA_012519365.1 Planctomycetota bacterium
AGTTGAAAAACAATTCAAAGTGATTGATACCGATACCCGTCTTGTTGTTGTTGATCCAAATGTTGCTGAACGCTTAAGGTATAGTAGTGTCAGCTGGAAAGAACTGCAAAGAGTGACGGTTCAAATTGCAAAATATAAACTTGATGAACTGAGTACACCCATGCTGCTGGATAGTATTTATGAATGGAATCTCGATTACAATAACTTTATCGGCTATATGGCTGGTATTATAAAACAAGGTAAACTAGAAAGGGAAATGTTAATAATTTAAACTGTTGGATATCGTAGTACTCATTTGCTTTTTGGAGTTGAAATTTACAGTGTCTATATATGCTGAAGACAACCTTCTCCTACTTTCCGGCATCCAGCACTTCGCTTTTTGTCCCAGGCAGTGGGCCCTTATCCACATAGAGCAGCAGTGGGCGGATAATGTCCGAACGGTGGACGGAAATATCTTTCACGAAAGGACACACGGTGAAGAGCTGACCGAGAGACGGGGAGATATCATCATCACAAGGGGCATACGCGTCCAGTCGGAGAAGCTCGGCGTAACGGGACAGTGCGATGTGGTTGAATTTCACCGCTCTCCGGCTGGAATTGCACTGCAGGGACGCGAAGGAAAATGGCAGCCCTACCCGATCGAATACAAAAAGGGCAGCCCAAAGGAAAATGGCGCGGATGAGCTACAGCTGTGCGCACAAGCGCTCTGCCTTGAGGAAATACTGGCTTGTACGATAGAGGAAGGTTGTCTGTTTTATGGCGAACCCAGGCGTCGTTTGCGCGTTGAGTTTACACCGGAGATGCGCACGCATACAAAGGAAATGCTGCGCCAGATGCACGAGTATTACCAGCGCGGGTATACGCCAAAGCCAAAACCCGCTAAAAGATGCAAGGCCTGCTCGCTTGTAAACATATGCCTTCCGAACCTGAGCAAAACGGTATCGGTCAGAGACTATATAGCGACGGCGATGGAGGAAAGTGCTTAATGAAGCGTCTGCTCAACACTTTATACGTCACTACGGAGGACGCTTACCTGACAAAGGACGGGGAAAATGTAGTAGTCCAGAAAGAATCGACGGAACTGGCGCGTTTCCCGCTCCACAATCTGGAGAGCATAGTATGTTTTACATACAGCGGGGCCAGTCCGTCATTGATGGGCTATTGTGCCCGTAACGGGATCAACATGTGCTTCTTTTCGCCGGGGGGACGTTTTCTGGCCAGAACAGTTGGAGAAAACAACGGAAACGTCTTCCTGCGGAAGAAACAATACAGAGTGTCCGAAGATGAAACGGAAAGCTGCCGGATCGCTCGAAATATGATCCTTGGCAAAGTTTATAACAGTAGATGGAGTGTTGAGCGGACAATCCGCGACCATTCGCTGAGAGTCAATGTTGGATTGCTGAAATCCGCCTCCGAACATATGTATAAAAGCCTGCCTCTCATTGCGGCAACAGATAGCCTAGCGCAGTTGCGCGGCCTGGAAGGTGAGGCGGCGGCAGCGTATTTTGGAGTTTTTGATGAGATGATCCTGAACAACAAGGATGCGTTTTATTACAAGGGGCGATCCCGCAGGCCGCCCATGGACAATATGAACGCTTTGCTATCTTTTACATACGCACTGTTGACGAATGACTGCGCCGCCGCACTCGAAGGTGCCGGGCTGGATTCTTATGTCGGCTTTTTACATAGGGACAGACCCGGCAGAGCCTCTTTGGCACTTGACCTGGTCGAAGAACTCAGACCGGTCATGGCGGATCGGTTCGTATTGACCGTTGTAAACACACAGGTAGTAAAACCGGAGGATTTCATTTTGCGGGAGAATGGCGGAGTTTTGTTGACGGACGATAGTCGACGGAGAATTCTATCAGCATGGCAGGAAAGGAAGAAGGAAGTAATAATGCATCCATACCTAAAAGAAAAAGTACCATGGGGGTTAGTGCCGCATGTTCAGGCGCTTTTACTTGCGCGGCATTTGCGAGGCGATCTGGAGGCATATGCACCCTTTTTTTGGAAGTGATTATATGTTGATTCTTATTTCCTACGATGTAAACACTCAAAAAGCTACAGGTCAAAAAAGACTACGGAGAGTTGCAAAGATATGTGTCAATTACGGACAGCGCGTTCAGAATTCCGTTTTTGAGTGCGTTCTGGATAACGCGAAACTAAGCCAAGTTCGAAACGCGCTGCTGAAGGTTATCGACTTAAAAGAGGACACCCTCAGGTTATATCATCTCGGTAATAACTATAAAGAGAAAGTCGAGCATTACGGTATTAGACCCTCATATGATGCCGAAGGGGTAATTGTGATTTAGTGCGAAACATAAGCAAACATAGATTCCTTGAGTTTTCGCACCATAAAAATATGATAAAAAGCAGGAAATTATAAAGGATACTCTTCCTATTAGGTAGTTTTACAGCTGTTGATTTAGGACTATTGCTCAATTAAGTAATAATATTTTGTGCTTTTTTGCAGTCGCTCTCCACGC
>JAAYQH010000183.1 GCA_012519365.1 Planctomycetota bacterium
AATAATTTTGTCTTTTTCGTCCATGCACCACTATATAACACAGGGTATGGGAAAGCGCAAATTGCCTATTTTAACATTTAGGTTTTTATGAAAAATTCTGTGAACGGTTACCAGAATTCCAATTTTCTGAATCATCGGTCTGCTCGATGGGTCAGCAACAAGCGCGGATTGACCAAATATAAGAAATCATTGCCGTACGCAAACTCTCTGTTATCCTTCGGTCTTCGCCCATCGGTAGCAATCAGTGTCAAGAACCGATCGTGCGGATTGAGTTTGACCTCCACCGAAATGAACCCGTCTTCAAGGGTCAAGGCACGCCGCTCATATCGGACTTGCCCGTCAACCAAAATCCAAAAGTCAATATCCGGTAGCGAATACATATCGACATCTTGCGTTAAAGCCCCTCGGGCAGCGAAACGCTCAAGGCTTAAGTGCAAAACAGATTCACGAATCGCCTGAAGATCGAAGGTGATACCGACGTTGCTGTGCAGCAGGACGGCCGGTTCGCTGGCATAGGTTTGCCCTTGAACGATGAGCTTCGGTATTGAGCTGTACGCCTCGCCGCTCTCGGCGGCAAAGGCTGCGATCTCGTGGGTAAAGACCCCTGTTGTCTCAGGACAGTCAAAGGTCAGTCCGGAGGATGTAATCTGTACCGCACCGGTCCGGCCATCGGGCACAAACACGCCGTCGATAAAATCAGACTCCGCCACACGTGCGTAGGTTCCATTGCCGCGTCGATCCTTTTTCTTTACCGAGTTTGTGTATTTGCCAGTGAGAAGATCCAGCCCCACCAACGCATTGACCTCATGGAAGCCATCCCCTCCGGCCACGATATTGGCCACATTAATCTGCATCTGTCCCCGCCAGATGGTTTTTGTTTTTGAATTAATGGCTCGGACAAAGGTATCCGTTCTCGGCGAAATAGGTTTTGTTTGACCACTGTTGACATCATATCGAATTGCCTGATTTTCAGTCAGCATACGGCTGGATTTGGCCTTGCTGTGTGTGCCTGCAAACAATTGAACCTGCCCTTTGATTACATGCAGCTCCGCAGAGCCGTTGATCTCGGCCTGTACGCCGAATTCAGTGCCCATGTCCACACACCGAGCGGTCGGTGTTTCAACTAAAAACCCCAACCCGGCCTTCGAAACACGGCTGAACAACCTGCCGTATTCCAAATAAATCCCGGACCGCTCGATGGTGAACTTTGCGGGCGATTCAATCACCACCTCCACGCCGTGGTCATACCGCATTGTGACGATTCCTTTATCCAGACACAGCGGCATTTGGTGGGTCTGCAAGCGGTCGCCGTTTTTGAATTTCACGCCCGACTCGGCCCATTTGACATCCAACTGATCGATAAGGGTGGCCACTTCCATGCGATCGGGCAAAGGAGACAACTTGACCAATAAAACAAGAAACAATAACGCCGCTACACTGAAGATGGCGGTAAAAACACTGAGTTTGGAGACCGGGTACGTGTTCTTTTCGCGAACGACGCGTTGAATCAATTCCCGTTTCGGCGGCTCTTTGGGCAGTGCGATCCCCGGAGCCGTTTTTTCATAATCCGCCATACGCCGCCAAAAATCCATATGGCAGACTAAGCGTGTCCCCAAAAACTGGACAGGGGTTTAAGGTGGAGTTGTTTTCGGGTATACTGGAGCGAAAAGCCCAGAAAGGAACTCGAAACAATGACCTCAAAAAGACGACAGTTTTCGGCGGAATT
>JAAYQH010000184.1 GCA_012519365.1 Planctomycetota bacterium
GCCACCGCGAGGCGCGGATCGGGCATACCAAAAAGACGCTCGCCGAGCTTCAACGATTAAACATAAATGTAAAACAATTGAGGTCATGTGTGCCTCATGATCCGTAACTATTTGCGCTGTAGTAATATATTGCCGTCGATATTCCACTGTTCGCGGGACAGGGTTTTTGGGCAATTCCGGTAGGGTTTCAGCAATTTCATATGCCACAAAGTTTGCAAACGCTCGAGGGCTGGTAATCAAAATCTGCCAGTTCATCGGTTCATAGCCGGTTCGCATTTGTTCTTTGAAATACTTTTCCATTCGCCCCTGCACTTGCTTGTCATTGCTGTCCCAGACATCCTCAAACGCCCAAATCAGTTTGCCGGAGCGGGTATCCACCATTTTTAGGTTTATAGCGATCTGTAAATGCGGAAATGACATATAATGGCGAATCTGGCCGAAGAGAATGGCGTCGACTTTCAGTGTCCCTCTGGCCGCGGCCAAGTCATCAAGGCTATAGGAAGAAATGTTGTCCAGCTGTTGGGTCTGCCAGAGCGGATCTGTTCGCATAACCTTCTGCACGCTGAACAGATGGCGTTTGCCCAAGGCGTCTGCCAGTACCTGAGTGAATGTCTCGGATAGATCAGGTTGTGCCGTCTGGTTGTCCAGTTCAAGCAGGGCGATTCTGCCGATTGTGGTAAAATCGACCTGTGGGTTTACATAATAATGATCGGTTCGGGGTAGCTGGACAAAGACCAGCTTTTGGCAACCTGACGCCAACACCATCCCAAACGCCGCCATCCATAACTGCCATTTCATTGATTCGGGTCCTCTGTTCTATCCATTACCGGGGGATGTTTGCATTGGTTCAGCACCGAGAATCAGCAGAATCCGGCTCAGCGCCTCAAGCTGGGCCTTCTGGGCCTGACGCATTTCATCGCGAAACCCCAGTACGTCAGCTTTCCATTTATTCAATTCGACGTGCATTTCCTGAAGAAACTCGTTGGCCTCTCTCAGTTCTTTGCGGGTTCGCTCCAGTTCGGTTTTTGTTTGAGCAAGCTGTTGTTTGAGTTCCGTATTTTCGACAAATAACCGATTGTATTGTTCGCGCAATTCAGTGTTCTGTTCAACCATTTTTTCGTATTTTTGCGCCCATGTGACAGCGCTTTGAACAGCGTCATTCTGCTTGTCGGGATCGACAAACCGCCGTTCGAGGATTTCGGCATTGGGCTGTGCCGTTTGAGAAGGCGTGGCCGAGGGCTGCGGGTCGGTGGTTTCATAGATGACGCGTTCCTCGATCACACGGCACCCGGCCATCAAGAGTAAAACGCTTAATCCTATGCAGAACAGGTTTATTTTCATCGTTTATCTCCAAAGGGGTATCGACGCAATTAAGGCTGCTGCGTCTGCAAATCGGCATAACTGCATTGAATATAGTTTTTGGTCCCGCAGGTGCAGGTCACTTCGATGATGGCATACTCTGCGTTGCTTTCGACAAGCCGAGCCTGCGGCCCGGCGGAGGTCGGGGAAGATGCACGCGCGGAGGTTTTCGTCCTGACAGGGGCGGCGCCCGAGAGGGGCGCGATGCGTGCACTTCCGCCGACCTTTACGCTGTTGCGTTTTGCCACCTTAACCGTTTGTCGTATCACCGTTGATGTACTCCTTGTTTTTCTTAGGCGCGATAATCAATATGACCCTGGTCTTCCGGACCGTCACCGTTGCACTGCGGCGGTTCCTCTCGGCGTGTTTCTTCAATGCTCGGTCGTGTTTGACGGCGGCGTTTTTTGCCCTTGCGTTTGTTGTCTTTTGAGTGCTCAGCCTGCCGCGGACCGATGGCAATCGGCTGGGCGATGACCGTGGGCGACTGCACACGATCCAGTGAATTATGTTCACCCATTAGTCACTCCCTATTGCCGGAGGGGTTGCGGGTTCTGTGTCAAGCGAATCGTTCTGCTGCCATTGCTTCAGACGGATTGACAGTTTGAATAACGCGGCCGCGTGAAGCTGGCTGATACGTGATTCGGTCAGGTCCATTACCTCGGAGACCTGCTTCATTGTCAGTTCGCGATGATAATACAACACAATCAGTTGACGTTGCTTTTCCGGCAGTTCTTCAATGGCTTTGGCCAGCGATAGTTTCAATTCCTCTTGTTCAAGACGATCGCCGGGGCCGTGGCCGGCCGGGGCGGTCAAAAAAAGCCCCAACGCCGGCGACTCATCGTCCGCACCGTTGATTGAGAGAAAATGCCGTGCACGAGCGGTTTCATACACCTGATACAGTTTCTCAAGCGACACCTCAAGAGCAGCCGCGATATATTCATCCGGTGCGACGGTTCCGTTTTCCTGCAGGTAGTGTTCCGCCACCGCTTGAGCCTGGTCAAACAGTTTTTTGCTTGTCGGTGGCGAAAACGACCAACTCCGCAGTTCGTCAATCACCGCCCCCCGAATTCGAATATAGGCGTACGTTTTGAATTCCGTATCTTTGGTCGGGTCGTAGTCCCGTGCTGCCTTGACCAGGCCGACAGCGCCGGCGGAAATCAGATCGTCCCGCGACAACGGCGGGTGCAGATAGGAGGCGACTTGGCTGACAATGCGATGCACCAGCGGCAGATATTTAATAATGAGTTCGTCTTCACGACGTCGGCGAATCTGATCATCGTAGGCCCGCAGCGCCTGGCCGGCATTCGGACAAGGACCGCTGAATTCACGGGCCGCGGCCAGTTCCGCTTTACCGTCGCACAAGGCGGTTTGGATGTCCTGAGTGTCTTGAGATATAGCCATTGTTTATCGCTTAGGAGTGTTGATTCTTCCGGTTATGACGCAGCGCCTGTTCTCGGGCCATGGCGTCCACCAATATACGCATTATCAAATTGCCCGCGATACGCACCGTCAGGTATAAAGCTGTCGCGCCGATCAATGCCCGCTGGGTACAGACCACCGGCTCATGTTCGCAAATCCACCCGACCAGTGCCATCACAAAAAAAAGCAGCACCGAAACGCGTATCGCGATGTTTCGTATTGTTTTGTCCATTTTTCAGATATTCGCTTTAGATTGGCGTTTTTGTTATACCGTGACTAACTGGTCGGTCTCTATGTTACGGCCGCTGCCAATGCCGTCGGATAAGGCAAGCATCTCAATCGGTTCGATAGGGCTTGCAGGGACGATTTCATCATAAGCGACCACAGGCAGCCGCGGAACAGTTCTTTGCAAAAGGGTCCGCAATCCCGCTCGCAGTCGTGCATCGCAAAGCACGATTACATGATCGATCCCTCTTTCCATTACGCTCTTCCAGGCCTGCGCTGCGGCCTGGCCAAGACGCGATACGGTTTCCGGATCCACTGACAAGCTGATCGAATCGCTGCTCTGGGTAATCTGTCCCAGCAGCATATGTTCCAGTGAAGGATCCAGCGTAATGGCGTAAATATTGCCGTCATTGGCTCGATGCTGTTCCGTAATCGTCCGCGAGAGGGCCTTTCGTGCCAGTTCTGTCAGCAGGACAGCGTTTTTGGTGCGACCTCCATGTTCGCCGAGGGCTTCAAGGATTAGCGGCAGGTCGCGGATAGACACTTCCTCCCGCAACAGATTTTGAAGCACACGCTGAAGCAGTCCCACCGAGACCACCTCCGGCACGACCTCGCCGACCAGCGACGGCTGAACTTTACGCAGACGTTCCAGCAATTGCTGCACATCTTCGCGTGTCAGCAGTTCGTGGGCGTGTCGGCTGAGCGTTTCGGACAGATGCGTCATCAAAACCGATTCCGGATCAATGACCGTATAGCCGGCCAATTCAGCCTTTTCTTTGTCGTTCTCACTGATCCACAAAGCCGGCAGCCCATACACCGGCTCCTTGGTTGCGATGCCTTTGATCGGACGCTGAACCGTCCCGGGATCCATTGCCAGATACCGCCCCGGCTCCAGTGTTCCGGAGGCAATGACATGGTCATACAGACGAATCTCATAGGCATTTGGCTCCAGACTAATGTTATCCCGCAGCCGTACCAGCGGGATAATAAAGCCGTATTTCTGGGCAAACTTCTTGCGTAATGCTCCGATACGGTCAAAAATACTGCTCTTTTTACGCGGGTCAACCAAGCTGATCAGCCGCACTCCCACCAGAATGGAGAGAATATCGGCCTGTAAGAGTTCTTCCACCGCCGCGCTCTCATCATGGGCGTCAGACGGACCGACCTGCTGCTCGTCTTTCGCATCCGGCTCGGCGGTATGCTTTCGCATCAGCCAAGCCAGTGTGCCGCAGCCGCCGCTAAGCAACAGGAACGGGATTTTTGGAAAGCCCGGCACAAGGGTAAACGCTCCGATAACACAGGCAGCAATCAACAACGGCTGATTGTGCCGAAGCATCTGGCGGGTCATATCCACGCTGACGGTGTGTTCAGAACGTATCTTGCTGACCAGGAAACCGCTGCTGACCGCAATGATGATGGAAGGGATCTGGCTGACCAGCCCATCGCCGATGGACAGCACGGCATACCGCCGCAACGCCTCGCCAATCGGCAGGCCATCGGCATAGCCCAGCAGAATCCCGCCGATCAGATTTACGGCCGTGATGATCAACCCTGCTTTGGCATCACCGGAGATAAATTTACTGGCACCGTCCATGGCTCCGTAAAATTCGCTTTCTTTGACGATGGCGTCGCGGCGGGCTTTGGCTTCTTTTTCGGTAATCGCTCCGGCGTTCAGATCGGCATCAATGGCCATTTGTTTGCCCGGCATTGCGTCCAGCACAAAGCGCGCCGCTACTTCGCTGATCCGGCCAGCGCCTTTGGTAATCACCACAAACTGAATCACCACCAAAATCAAAAACATCACCAGACCGACAATCAGGTTTCCCCCCGCGACGAAGTTGCCGAAGGTGTCGATGATGGTGCCTGCATCGCCGCGCAGCAGGATCAGCCGCGTCGAGGCGACATTCAGCGACAGACGAAACAGCGTCGTGATCAGCAGCAGTGACGGGAATGTTGACAGTTCCAGCGGCTCGTTGGATCCAAGCACGATAATCAGC
>JAAYQH010000185.1 GCA_012519365.1 Planctomycetota bacterium
AGGCGGCGATTTATTTATAGTTTAGCGGGTATTGCCGTGGGAATGGGGGCGAACGTGCCGGAGTTGTCATCAGAACATTCGGCGGGATTCACAGCCTCTCGGCCTCGCCGCTGCCCGGCGACCGGTTAAGCATAGACGCATCCGCCTAAGGCGTCGTAAGCGACGATAAGGGGAAAGGCTTTGAATTCCAGCCGGCGCAGCGCCTCTGCGCCCAAATCCTCCCAGGCTATCAACGTGTTGGCGGTGATGTACTGGCTGAGCAATGCCCCGGCCCCGCCGAGTGCGGCAAAGTGCACCGCCCTGTAGTGAATGAGGGCCTGCCGGACTTGCGGGTTGCGGATGCCCTTGCCAATCGTTCCCTTCAACCCGCAGGCCAGTAGCGGAGGGGTAAAGGCGTCCATACGCGAGGCCGTCGTCGGGCCGGCGGCGCCGATGATTCGTCCGGGCCGGGCCGGCGTCGGACCAACATAGTAAATGACCTGTCCTGCCAGGTCAAACGGCAGAGGCTGCCCTGCCTCAATCAGGGCGCAGAGCCGCTTATGGGCCTGGTCGCGAGCAGCATACACCGTGCCGCTGAGCAGCACCTCGTCGCCGGCCCTGAGGGTGCGAATACTATCATCGGTTAACGGCGTTTGAATCGCATAAGGTTGTGACATTGGTTTATTCCCGTTGTTTTAACACCACAGCATACCCTATACTAAAATTCACAGTTATGACAGCAAAATCAATGATTAAAAATTACAACGCAGCATCAGTTTTGGGGATATTGTGAAACAAGGCTGCGGTGTACAGACTTTACAGATAGACGTCCATTCGCTGGTGCCATTGGCCGGATCGTCCACTCACACCCCTCCAGGTCACAAGAGCCAGGTTAATCATGACCCTTGAAAGAACTGCAAAAAGTGCGAAAGATTATTGACAATCTCATTTTAATCTCAACAGCACCGCTTTGGATTCAAATGCACCTATGTTTTGGCAGTTTCTTTTTTTTCGTTTCGTTGACGCAGCAGCAGTCGGATGGGGACTTCTTCCAGTCCGAGCAGTTCGCCCAGTCGATGGGTCAGGAAGCGCTGGTGCGGTTCGTCGAACAGAGCGGGCCGATTGACAAACAGCAGGATACTGATTGGTCGGATGGCCACCTGGGTGGCATAGTAAATTTTCGGGACGCTGCGTTTGCCGCCTGCACCGAACCGTTCTTCGCTTATAATATTGATGGCCCTGTTCAGTCGGCCGGTGGGAATCTTCGTGCCGGCCTGTTTGTATAGTTCTGTGGCGACATCCAGGACGCTTTGGACATTTTTGGCGTCTTTGGCGGTGGTAAAGGCGATCGGGGCGTGCCGCAGCCCTTTGAGGACTTTGTCCAGATACTCGGCGTAATCGTCCGAGGCGGCGATGTCTTTGGCCAGGTCCCATTTGTTGACGATCAGGATGCAGGGCTTGTATTCGTCGCGGATCAGATGGCCGAGTTTTTTATCCACCTGCGAAACCGGCGTCGTCGCGTCCATCATAAACAATACCACATCGGCCCGACGGATACTTCGCAGTGCACGGGTATAGCCGTAATATTCAATGTCATGGGCCATTTTGCCGACCTTGCGAACGCCGGCAGTGTCAATGATCATGTATTGCCGGCCGTCTTTTTCGAACAGCACGTCCACGGCGTCGCGTGTGGTACCGGGGATATCACTGGTAATGACGCGCTGGTGGCCGACGACGGCATTGATGAAGGTGCTTTTGCCGGCGTTGCGTTTGCCGACGATGGCGATTTTCATCACGGCCTCGACGGGTTTTTCTTTGGGCAGATGCTCAAGGGCGTTCTCGATGTGTTCGAGCAATTGGGCGCGATTGATCAGATTGGCGGCCGAGATGCAGATCGGCTCGCCAAAGCCCAGCCGGACAAATTCGCCGGCCAGCGGAAGTTGCTTGGGGCTGTCTGCTTTGTTGGCCACCAGCAAGACCGGCAGGTTGTGCTTCCGAAGCAAAAGGGCAATTTGCTTATCCAGCGGCGTTATCCCCTCACGAATATCGACCACAAACAGCACCAGCGTGGCTTGGCTGATGGCCTGAAAGATTTGGTTTTCGACGTGGCTTTCCAGTGCGTCGCTGTCAACAATACCATAGCCGCCCGTATCCACCAGTTCAAAATACCGCTCATTGTACTCCAGAATCGTGCTGACGCGGTCGCGCGTCACCCCGGCGGTCGGATCGACGATGCTGATCATCCGACCTGACAGCGAGTTGAGCAGACTGCTTTTGCCGACATTCGGCCGGCCAATAATTGCCACTACAGGAATCGCCATAAACCTCTCATATAAAGAATTACAAACCCTTGTTTGAGAAAAGCGAATTATACCTGACCATGACCCTTTTGCAAAGGGTGTTGTTCGGGTGGCATAAAAGGGGGATTGCAGAGCGTAATCTGCCTTTTGGTGTGGCGTTATTCACTTGCCAAAGAGGTTGATTTGCGATATGTTGAGTTGCGTATGGTTGAAAATCTTACAAAAAAATGTCCGTTTTGCGGCGAGATGATTCACGCCGAGGCAATCAAGTGCCGGTTTTGCCGTGAGTTTCTGCA
>JAAYQH010000186.1 GCA_012519365.1 Planctomycetota bacterium
AAGCCGCTCATTACGCGACCCGAATATCTTCACCAGAAATTGGTTAAACGTCCCCAGGTTCATCGAAACATCCTTTTTAATTGACGGCTCACCGAGCAGCCTGTTTGCTCTTGGTTAAATTGCAAAAACTCCGCTCATTATACGCGTATCTGCCGACATCCAAAAGCGTTAAATCCAAAAAACAGGGCGCCTCAAAGCGCCCCGCCGGTCCACAAAACAAGGAGGATACAAAAGCAATGTCAGTCTTTTACGCGGGTCACATACTCCCCCGTCCGGGTGTCGATGCGAAGCACCTCGCCGATCTTGACAAACGGCGGAACCTGCACCACCAGCCCCGTCTCAAGAGTGGCCGGCTTGTATTGGTTGGTGGCCGTGGCGCCTTTGATTTCAGGCGTCGTTTCGGTCACCTCCAAATCGACCGTATTGGGCAAAGAAACCACCACCGGCTTGCCCTGATACATACTGATCTGAAGCTGGGTATTGGGTTTGAGATATTTCGCACCCTCACCGAAGGCATCGTCGTCAAGAATGATCTGATCAAAGCTTTCCAAATCCATAAAGTAATGTTCAGAGCCGGTCGAATAGAGGTACTCAAAATTCCGCTTTTCAAGATAGGCCTCCTCTAAGTTCTCTTCCGCCCGAATCCGCACGTCGCGGATGCCGCCGTCAATCAGATTCTTCAACTTCGTCTGATACACCGCCCCGCCTTTGCCCAATTTGACGTGTTGGTAATCGACAATCACATACAGATTCCCGTCCATCTTGACGGTCTGACCCTTTTTCATTTCCGACGCTTTCATGAAAAGCTCCAGTGCCAAAAAAGGTGAATAGATACGCTTAGACAATCGGGAAAACGATTTCCCGACCCAAAAGATAAAGGGCTTACTATCGCAGAATTCACGCGGCTTGTCAAGACACCGCACCGATAAAGCCGCAAAAAACATACCCGCCGCCCCGCGCACCATCGCCCCATAGCCACCGACCGGCCCACCTGGCTCCCACCGGCGGTCAAACAGCAGCAAAAATCCGCTATTGGCTTGAAATCTCCAAAACTTCCCTTACTCTATAAGCCATAGATAAAACAAATCAGGACAAATTTTATGGTATAAGGATTATGGCACACACCCCCACACGACAAGAGGCATTCGACTTACTCAAGGCCTACAATTCCGACGAAAGCCTGATTCGCCACGGCCTGGCGGTCGAAGGGGTCATGCGATATTTTGCCCAAAAATATGGGCACGATCAGGACAAATGGGGCATCATAGGTCTTGTTCACGATCTTGATTATCAGCAATTCCCCGAGCAGCACTGCACCAAAACCGCCGAGATTCTGCGCTGCCGCGACTGGCCGGATGAGTACATTCGGGCCATCGTTTCCCACGGCTGGGGAATCTGCTCGGACGTCCAGCCTCAACACACGATGGAAAAAGTCTTGTATGCGACCGACGAATTGACCGGCCTGATCACTGCCACCGCATTGGTCAGACCATCACGATCGGTGCTCGATATGGAGCCAAAGTCGGTCAAGAAAAAATGGAAAGACAAAACCTTCGCCGCCGGTGTCCGTAGAGACATTATTCAGCAAGGCGCCGCCATGCTCGAGATGGAGCTAAACGACCTGTTTGCCCAAACCATCGCCGCGATGCGTCGCGTCGCCGAAGAAATCGGATTAAAAGGGTGAATATACTCTAAAACAATCTGAACGAGGGACATTCAATCCGCAAACACATAATCAACAATCCTCAGCGGCGTCGCCCCGCCGGAGACAGCAGGCGTCTCTTGCACCATCACCGACAGCACCCCCTCCGCCGCAAAACGCTGCGCATCGCCGAGCATCTCGTTTATAAACGGTCCCTGTTCGACGTAAACAATCGCCCAATCTGTCCAGCCGGAAACGGCCGTCGCCGCACACACCGTCAGATCGCCGTTGTCAAAATAAATATCATACCCCAGCGCCTGCGGATCGGGACAGGATTGATAAATCAGCACCGCATCGCCGTTTTCGCGGAAAAACAATGTCGGCCGACTGCCCGCCGCAAACGGCAGTTCCACATGCTGCCAGTGGCCGTCATGATCCCGCCAGTAGTGATGATACCGCCGGGCAATCGCCGGCCCCCACCGCCCCATATCCGTATATCCCAACTCGCGTGCGGCCGCATACGTCTGCTCAGAACAGTGCCACATCACAGCGTGAATTCGCCCCTCAGGGTCAATCGCCTGAGCCTGCTGATTCATCAGCCCGTAATAGCGATCAATCGCCACCGCTGTTACACCCGGCGAGTCCAGCCTAATCAGCATATCAGATGACGGATTGCCGCTCAGCCAGGCAATCACATTATCCTCATGCACCGTTCGAATCAACTGAAAGAGCGTCTGCGGCGCCCCGCCGCCCAAGACCGCCCGAATACCGCTGTGCGAGCCATTGACCCATGTCCAGCCATCGTCCCGACTGGCACTGTATTGAAGGCCGTGGTTGGCCCCGACCGTCGCGTTTTCCCGCCACACCCACGTCACGTGAATCGTCCCGTCCGGCCCGCAATGCCACCCGTTCGGATAGGCGCAGCGATTATAACTGGTCCCCAGACTATCGGTAAAAACTCCCTGTCGATGAATCACCATCCGACTGCCCGACCACGTCCCCGTCGCACCGTCGTAATCCACCAGCATGCTGTCCCCGTCGCCGGAGCTGCCGTATCGGTAGGCCAACTTCATATCGCCCTCAGGCGTCTGGAAAAACCGCGGATAGGTCACTTGGGTAACCGTCTTTCCCTCTTGCTCCAGCCAGGTGCGTACCGGCCCGAACAACGCCGCCGACCAGGTCATCTGCCCGGGTTCACAGGCCGCTCCGGCCTGTGAAACGCGATAGTGCAGCGTATCGCCGTGGTGATCAAACGCCAGATGAATCGTGCCGTCATTCGGACACAGGCCCATCACCGCCACGTCATGCGCATCGGTACCGGAAAAATAATAATCCGTAAAGACAATGGTTTGCCACGGGCCGTCGGGCAGACAACGCCGCGACAAACAGACCCGACGATCCCCGCTGTAATACACCACATACTGCCAGCCGTTGTGCGACATCACCGCTTCCTGCTGGAATGACAGCCCATTGATAGCATCGCCATAGACGCTGCCAAATGGAAACGTCAGCGCTGCAGAATGCACAACCGTATCGGAAACCTTCTGGACCGTCGGCACCGCCTTGGCCGCCCCGACCGCCGCAACTATCACCATCATCCCTGTCAGAATATATCGTATCATCATATCGCCATTTTCTCAAAAGTCAGCGTCCGCGTTCATCGCCATACCATCGCTCAGCCAGGAGCGAGCAAACGCCGCCACTTCGCTCAATCCCATCGCAGGCTCCTCGGCAGCGACCCACTGCCGAGCCATCGCCGCAAAATCATACCAATCAACCCGGCAATCCGGCACATCCTTCGGCCCGCTGAGGTCAACCCAATACGCATACTCCAGCACACACCCCCCATCCCCCGTGCGACGGGCATACAGTTCATACACCTCATCACCGCTCAGAGGAAAATTGTAAAGTCGCACATCATCCAGCCCGCCCAAAAACGCGTCTTGACCGAAAGCATGCCCCACGTCCAGAACCACCTCATACGTCGACGACAACGGCCAATCCTGTTCGCCGGCAAACCGACCATCGACATACAAGCCGGCCATTTGCCCGTCAAACACAAGACACACATGCCGCCAGCGGCCCTGTGCAAGGAGGCCGCCGTCCATCGCCGCCTGTCCGTCGGAAACCGTCAACGCCGTCGTTTGCGAAAGATCCGCCCAAAGGCTTATCGCAAAGCCGTTTTCAAACACCGCCGACAGCGGCTCAGACGTCCCCGCCCCGCCAGAACCGACCTGAATCGCCGCCT
>JAAYQH010000187.1 GCA_012519365.1 Planctomycetota bacterium
CCTCTGCCATTTGAAATGTCACATATCGAGCATGGCTGACCACCTTGGCTCCGATCTTGACCAGTTTTTCCCGCATGGTTCGCAATGACCAATCGTTTATGGACTTGGGCAGTGCCAGCCGCCTCAGAAAATTGCCAATATTATCCCGGATTTCCCAAGTAAATCCGGGTTCTATCTTTCTTTCGCAAAGATTCGGGAATAAAAGCGAGGCTGGAGACAAGACAAAACACACGCGTGCTTTCGGGTTCGGTCCGTATCCCATCGATAGGCCCAGAGGCAGCACGTCTTGTCATACGTCGCGCAAGATGTCGGCGGGTCATTCGCCGATGATTTGGCAGATGACGGTTCGGGTTCGTTTTCGGGTGTCAAAATCGATCAGGGTGATTTGCTGCCATGTGCCGAGGGTCAGCAGGCCGTCGCAGATGGGCACGGCCAGGGACGGTCCCAGCACGCTGGCGCGGACATGGGCATGTCCGTTGTCGTCGTGCCAGGTTTTTTCGTGTTCGTAATAGGCGTTTTCGGGGGCCAGTTTTTCAAACACTGCCTTCATATCGAAATTGACCAGCCCCGGCTCATATTCAAGGGTGGTGATGCCGGCCGTGGAGCCGACATTAAAGACGGTTACCACACCCTGTTTAATCTTTGACCGGTCGATTGCCTGCTGGACTTGGGCGGTGATATCGACCAGATGGCAGTGACCCTCGGTGGGGATATGCAACCTCTGCGTATAAACCATCGCTGTCCTGTCTGGGCGTTCGTTTAGTTGGTCTGTTGGGTTTTTTCTTTGAGCAGGGCCTCAAGGGCTTTTTGCCGTTCCTGCATTTGTTCGATCTGACGGCTCAAGATTTCCAGTTGACGTTCAAGATGTTCCTGCGGCGTGCCTGAATCGTCTTTGTCGGCTGTTTCGGACCTGCTTGCGTCGTTTTCACCGCCGCGGGACTCTTCGCTGCGTGCCTCTTCGCCGCGGGCCTCCGTTCGCTGTGAGTGTCTGATGTCGGGAGGGAACGGAGGAAACTTTGAAAAGTCAAATTCGGGCGGCAGTTTCAGATTGCGTCCTCGTTCAAACGTCTTTTTTGCCTTTTCGATGTCGTTTTTTACCGTCTGCTGGTATTCCTGGGGCAGTCGATCAATTTGACTAATCGTGGTAAAATATTCTTTTTCGGGTGTCTTGACGATGACTGTGGCGGTCGGCTCGTTGGGGTTGCCTTCGATGACAATCGTAAAGGCAGTGCGTCCGTCGTCGTGCAGAAAATGGTACTGGGTACCGAGCTTGGGCAATTGCGAATCGCGGCTTTCGAATTGTTCTTTGAGTTGGTCAAACGGGATTTCGATCCATTCGCGGTCGCCCGGACGCCTGCGAAACATCCGCCCGGGTCGAAAAATCATGCTTTCATCGGGTTCGATAGGGTATTTCCAGCCGGTATGGTCAAAGCGAAACTGCGGCCCCATCGCTTCGAAGGTAATAGAGGTTTTGCACAGTTGACCCATGTGGATAAACTCGACGGTGGCCGAGCCGCCGACCCCGATTTCCCACATTGTTCTGAACAACTCGTGGGGGTTGGTCAACGGTTTTTCGTCAATGCTTAACAGGATGTCGTCTTTGTCCAGCCCCGCTTTGTCGGCCGGGCCGTCGCGATAGATATTCTCGACAAGCAGCCCCTGATCCGGCTGAAGGCGAAGATGTTTGCGCACCAAGTCGGGGATTTCGGCACTGATTCGGGCGCCCAAAAAGGGGCTCTGCAGAGCAGGTTGTCCCTCTTGGTTTTGGGCCGTCAGCGATGTCGTCAAGACGGATACGATCAGTAAAACCAAAGCATACTTCATAAGCCGCATCATACAGGTACCTCCACACATCAGCTTATAGGTCCTGATAGCTGACCAATTGCGTTCTGAGATTTTCACGATAGCCTTCGATGAGCCATTGCTGGCCGTTTTCATCGATGTAGTAATAGTAATCGACATCCTTAATGACCGGCGAGGAAGCATCGTTTGCGGCATGGGTCAGGATGCGATCGGGGCCGGGGATTTGCGGGGTCGGTTCAACGCCTCTGTTGGCTGCCGTGGCGCCGTTCTGCGAGACGGCCGGGCGATAGGCAAATTGAATCAGCACCGCCAGCAGCAGACCGGCGGCCATGCCGGAGACAAAACGAAACGTTCCGCCGGGCAGTTTGAAACGGCGATGGTGAAGTGTGCCGCGCTTGTTCCACGCAGCGGCAAAAATCGATTCAAATGAGCGCCCCTGATCGGCAAGACAGGCCAGCTCGGCCTGGGCCTGAATGTGCAGCATTTGAAATTCTTCAAACAGCCGTCGATTTAAGGGGTCCTTGGCAAGATGGGCGTCCAGCAAACGCTTTTCGCTCGGCTCAATCTCGCCGTCAAAAAATTTGCCCATCAGAATTTCCAGTTTTTCGTTATCCATGGTTCACCTGCTTATGTGTGATTGTTTCGGTTTCTCATCCGGTTCTTGACGATATCATAAATCATTCGCCGACTTCGGGTTAGGCGAATCTGTACCGTTGTAAACGGAATGTCGAGCATCTCGGCAATCTGGGCATAGGAATAATCTTTGATATATTTTAAGACAAAAACTTCACGGTATTTTTCCGGCAGCCGCTTAAGGGCCTGCAGAATCGATTCGCATTGCTCCTGCGTCCAGTGCTCTTCGTTGAGACTGGGCTGCTCGGGCGGTTCGATCTCCTGCTGAATTTGGGTGCGCAGGACATTTTGTTTTTTTTGTTCTCGACGGTAATTGACGATTTCCCGCCGGGCAATGGTTGCCAGCCAGGGTTTGAAGCGTTCGGGCTCTTTCAAGGTCTCGATTTTGTCAATGACTTTGACGCAGATTTCCTGCAAAATATCATCGACGGCGTCAAACCGATACAAGCCGGCTATAACCAGTCCCTTGAGCCACTGCCAATTTCGCTGGAGCAATGTCTCCAAGGCGGTTTTGTCGCCGCGACTGGCGGCCAGGGCCAGCATCGACTCGTTTTCACTTGGTTGCGATCGTTTGCTCATCATCCTACTAATATAGACATTATCGTCCAGCTGTTCATACATCATTTTTGGGATTTCTGCAGTTTTTGGGATTTTGGCAGGTGCGGGAGCGGAACCTCTAAGAAACAATGTAAGTTATTTAATATACTTTGGTTACGTGTATTTTGGTGGGGCTTCCGATGGCGCGTTTTTGAGAAAAAATTGAAAAAAACAAAAAATCAGCATAATTTTACTTGCAGCGAGCGGGGCGGTGGTGTATAAGATGCGACCCGTCGTTGATCAGGCCGTATGGTCGATTCGGCGAGGGCAAAAAATTTAGAAAATTTTTTGAAAAAGGTATTGACAGGTTAGCAGTTGTTCGTTAAAGTTAGCTATTCGGAACGCGACAGCGGGCAAGTCAATAGGGGTTTCGTTGCTTGGCCGCTTATTGTTTCCGAAAATGAGGTATCGGTTTTTTTAGACCGTTAAACTCGAAAAGTTCTTTGACAAGTTCATAAATGGTGCCGCAATGCAGCGAGAGCACAGGTCGTTGAGCCTTCACGACAAAGGGGTTCAATGTCCTTAAAAAACCAATTGGTGTGCAAAAACCGTCCGGTTTCGACCGGATGGCATCAACAGGTTTCTCGTTGCGTGAGCGAGTTTAAGTTGATTCCAATGCGAAGATTTCCGTTTTGACGGAGTCAGTGATACAAATTGAAGAGTTTGATCCTGGCTCAGAACGAACGCTGGCGGCGTGGCTAAGACATGCAAGTCGAACGGACGATTGAATTGGGTAACCGAGACAATCGTTAGTGGCGAAAGGGTGAGGAATGGATAGGTAACGTACCTTTGGCTTCGGAATAGCGTCCCGAAAGGGGCGGTAATACCGGATGATATCACAGAGTGCAGGCTTTGTGATCAAAGATTTATCGGCCAAAGAGCGGCCTATTGCCTATCAGCTTGTTGGTGAGGTAATGGCTCACCAAGG
>JAAYQH010000018.1 GCA_012519365.1 Planctomycetota bacterium
AACGACCGGCCGTCACGAAGATAAACAATCCGTCGTTCGATGCCGGCCAGACGAGCCGTTAGCGCCGAGCCAAACGAATTTTTCAGCAAAACAGTGGTATCAAATCGGTGCGATCGAAGCTGCCTGACCTGACGGTGCAATCCTTTGGCCGGATTCAGCCAGCTGTCGGCAAAAACCGTCGGCGACAAAATCGCCTGTGTAAACGGCGCAGCAAGAAAGGTGATCTGTGCATCGGCAAAATGGTGCCGCAACGCACGCAGGGCCGGCGTGGCGCAAATCGCATCGCCCAGCGGCGAAGGCAGCCAAATCAAAATGTGTTGCGGCGTTTTCATCAAAAGGGGGCTATTTGCTTCTGTCGTGCATCAGTAACAACGCAATCACCAGAAGCTGAAGTGCAATTGCATAACCGATCATCGTCTGAACCGCATCGCTGCCGCGTGTACGATCCAGCCCAAACCAGATACTGACCACCAGACAAAATACGGCCAATACCTGCACCAGCCACGCCAGCAGCATAAACACAGAAAATTCACTGTATTGTTCATAACGGTGTTTGAGCTTGAAATGATGCAAAATCTCTTCAAGGAGTTGATGGGTTTTGTCCGTATGCAAAGCACCGGAAGGCGGCATATCGCCTGCAGGCATGCTCGGCAATGCAGCCTGCGAGGGAGTTTCTTGTCGGGCAGATGGCGTGGAGATTTTTTGCTCCGTGTCCGGGTTTACCGCTGAGACAAGCGGCGTTGATGTTGATTCCGCTTGGACAGGATTTGGTGCGGCGGCGTTAACCAGGGGTTCGGCTTTTGGTTTTTCGGCTGTTGAGGGTTTTGCGGCAGCGGGCTTAAACTCGGTCTGAGCAGGCTCAACTGCTTCTTGAGGCTGCGGTTTTTGTTCCTGCGGAGTCTGTTTTTCTTTTGGTTCGATGGCGGCTTCCTGCAGTTCGGCACGGGCGGCCTGGGCCTTCTGCTGGAATTCGACCATACGCAGAATATTGACCGCTTCCCGTAAATTAACCGCTCTTCTGTCCGGTTCCGGGTCGTCCGGCTCGCGCACCTGCGGCTTGCCGGGCGTATCCAGCAGAATCGTCCGACATCCTGCTCGAGAGCCTGCCGCAATGTCCCGATAGGAATCGCCAATCATCCACGATTGCGACAGATCAATATCCAGCTCTTCGGCGGCTTTAAGCAGCATCCCCGGCTGCGGCTTTCGCAGGTCGCTTTCGCGTGTGTATTTTGCGACCGTCCCCTCCGGATGATAGGGACAATAATAAATTGCATCCAGATACACCCCTTCATCAGCCAGCAGTTTTTTCAAGTGATGATGAATTTGCTCCAGCGTTTGTTCGGTTACGATGCCCCGCGCCACACCGGATTGATTGGTGACGACCACCAGCAGATAGCCCATCTTTTTGAGCATGGCCAGCGAATGCCCGACATGAGGCAGCAATTGAACCTGAGCCGGGTCGCTGATGTAGCCCGGATCGCTGATGAGCGTATCGTCTCTGTCCAGAAAAACCGCCTTATGACTCATGGCGTGTACGTCTCCTTTGGGTGTTCATTGATTTGATTCAGTTTCTCGATCGTCAGGGTCGAACTTTTGCCTTCAACCAACGGCGCCAGAACCACCCGTCCGCCGTGCGATTCCACAAATTCGCGTCCGACGACACCTTTGTCTGCCCAGTCTTGTCCTTTGACCAAGATATCCGGACAGACCGCCGTAATCAAATGCAGCGGATCCGGCTCATCAAATATCACCACATAATCAACACATTCCAGCTCCGCCAGCAAAGCCGCCCGATCGTGCTGATTATTGACCGGACGCGATGGCCCTTTGAGCTGACGCACGGAGGCGTCGCTGTTCAATCCCACCACCACAACCTGCCCCAGTTGTTTGCAGAATTTCAGATACTCAATATGTCCCCGATGAAGCACATCAAAACAGCCGTTGGTAAAGACGATCGTTTCGTTTTGTTTGCGGTGATAGTCCAGTTCAATCCGCAATGTGTCGATATCCTGAATCTTGCCGGTTTTCCCGCGATGCCGCGAGAGAATTTCGTTGACGATCTCATCAACACTCACGGTTGCAACGCCGAATTTTTCCACTTCAATGCCGCTGGCGATATTGGCAAGCTGCAGCGCCGTATCCAGATCCGCGCCGCCGGCTAAGGCCACCGCCAGCGTCGCGAGCATCATATCGCCCGCGCCGGTTACATCATAGACCATCCGCGGAATCGTCGGTATATGCCGACCGCCCTCGGCGGTTTGCAGATAGGCCCCCTCTTTGTCCAGCGTCACCACCACCGCTGTCAACGATAACCGCTCACGCAGCAAAGCCGAGGCGCGTTCGGCGTCTTCAATCGTCTCCACGGCAAACCCCACCGCCTCAGAGGTCTCCTTGCGATTGGGTGTAATGAGCGTTGCTCCCGTAAATTTGCGATAGTCCTGGCCCAGCGGCGGATCTACCAGCACCGGTTTGTGCGCCTGCATGGCGGAGCGGATCAGCGTTTGGCAAATATCCGGCCGAAAGAGTCCTTTGTTGTAGTCCTGAAGACACACCACATCGCAGTCGGCC
This sequence comes from Planctomycetota bacterium, assembly GCA_012519365.1. Classification (GTDB taxonomy): domain Bacteria; phylum Planctomycetota; class Phycisphaerae; order Sedimentisphaerales; family Anaerohalosphaeraceae; genus T3Sed10-213. Next base: position 2,569 of record JAAYQH010000018.1, read on the forward strand.
AGGTGTGCATGATAGGTGGCCAACAGACGCTCATACCCCTGTTCGCTAAGCGGCTCAGAACATTCCTCGTCAATCCGCAAAAGTTGCTGACGATGGCGATGTTGGGCCAGACCGATGACCCGTTCCTTATTGATCGTCGGGCGAGTATCCAGGCGCAGCAGGCCGGAGGTGTCCGCTTTGCATTTTTCGAGTATCGCCAGCAGCCTCTGACCGCTCGAATCATTACCCACAACTCCGATACAGGTACACCGTGCCCCCAGGGTCACCACATCGGCCGCCACCGACGCAGCCCCGCCGCCGCAATACTCGCGACGGACAACCTTAAGCACCTGGACAGGCGCTTCCGGGCTGATCCGCAGCGCGTCGCCGTAAACATAACTGTCCAGCATAAAATCGCCCACCACCAGCACATGGGGTGAGCCCAGTTGTGTAACTGTTTTTAATAAATGGGTATAACTCATCACTTGTCCGCCTGACTTTGACGTATTGGATTCCGGCTTGGGTTATGCTTCCGGTTGAGTAACGCATCAATGCGAGATTTAAGTATATCCACTCCCTCGACAAAGTCCAGTTCCATCGCCAAATAAGCCCACAGGATACCGCTGCCCTCCGGGATCAAAAGGGCGACCTTGACCCAGTCTTTTTCAGTACACAAAATCGCCGTTGCACCGCAGTCTTTGGCCTCAGAAGCAATCGCGCTGATGTCTTCAGGCTGGTAGCGATGATGATCGTTAAACAGCCGTGTCCCGACAATGTTGATACCGTTTTGCCGAATATGCTCAATAAATGCCTCAGGATTGCCGATGCCGCAAAATACAAACGCCCGATGATGATGGAGCGTATCGAGAGGCAGCACGCTTGGGCCGGTTGTAACAGCATGGGTATGGCGGTGGACGGCCTTGACTACCGGGACCTGCCGAGTCAGCCGGGCCAGCCGAGCCTCAATCTGTTGAATCGCTTCCGGTTCGACCTGATCGCACCGTGTG
>JAAYQH010000188.1 GCA_012519365.1 Planctomycetota bacterium
TGAACGCTGCAATCCGGTCGTCCAAGCCATGAAACGGCTGAACATCGAGCCGATGTTTATCGAAGCTAATCGCGTCAGTCCCTATCCCTTTCGGTCGATGGATATCGGCGTGGTGCTGGATGTGATGATTCACGACATTGATATTATCCTGTCGCTGGCCAACAGCAAACCGGTCAAGGTCGAGGCCGTCGGCGTCAATGTCATTGCCGACCACGAGGACATCTGCAATGCCCGCGTCATCTTTGAGAGCGGCTGCATCGCCAACATCACCGCCTCCCGACTGGCGCTCAAAACCGAGCGCAAGGTCCGCGTCTTCAGCCGTCAGGCGTATCTGAGCCTTGACTACTTCCGCAAAGAGGGCATCGTCATCAAGGCCGACCCAAACATCGATGTGGTCAAGTGGATTCGCGAGCGTCAGGAAAAGCGGGATTTCGATTTCTCCCAGGTCAATTGGCCGGAGCTGCTGCATATCGAGCCGCTCGAAATCACCGACGCCGAGCCGCTCAAGGTCGAACAGCAGTCCTTCCTCAACGCTGTTAGCAACGGGGGCCGACCCGAAGTGACCGCAGAGGACGGCCTGGCCGCACTCGAATGCGCCGAACAAATCCTCGCCTGTGTGCGTGCGCATCACTGGAAGTAACCCCATTTAACCCCTTTTACACCATACCCTTAGTTACGCAGGGCCTTGAGCGGTGCGGGCATTCGTCCTTTGCGGGCGATAAAGGCCGCGGACGCTTTTTTGGCTACCGGCATAATCGGAGCGCTGCCCAGCAAACCGCCAAAGTGGACAATCTGGCCGGCGCGTTTGCCCGGCACGGGAATCACACGCACACTGGTGGTTTTGTGGTTGGCGATGCCGATCGCCAGCTCATCGGCGATGATTGCGCTGATCACATCCGCCGGCGTTGAACCGGCAACGGCGAACATATCCATCCCCACAGAGCACACGCTGGTCAGGGCCTCCAGTTTTTCAAGCGTCAACGCTCCTTCTTTGACCGCGCGGATCATCCCGGCATCTTCGCTGATGGGAATAAAGGTGCCGCTGAGCCCCCCAACATGACCGGATGCCATCGCGCCGCCTTTCTTGACTGCGTCGATCAACAACGCCAGTGCCGCGGTGCTGCCGGGCAGGCCCATCCGATAAACGCCCATCGCCTCGATGATCTCTGCGACCGAATCGCCCGCCGCCGGTGTCGCGGCCAGCGAAATATCCACAATCCCGAATTCTACACCGAGCCATTGCGCCACTTCCCGTCCGATCAGTTCCCCGGCCCGCGTAATCTTAAAGACCGTCCGTTTGATCACTTCGCTCAGTTCGGTCAGGTCGCAGTCGGGGTTTTGCTCGACCACGGTTTTAACCACGCCGGGGCCCGAGATGCCGACATTCAAGGCATAATCCGGTTCGCCGATGCCGTGATGAGCCCCGGCCATAAACGGATTGTCCTCCGGCACATTGGCAAACACCGCCACCTTGGCGCAGCCGATGCCGGTTTTGCTACTTGCGGCCAGGTCTTTAAGGATGTGCCCAAATCGCTCGATGGCCGTCATATTCAGCCCCGCCTCGGTGGTGCCCATATTAAAAAAACCGCACACCCGTTTGGTCTGGCTCAGCGCCTGGGGCAGGGCGTTCATCAGATTCTCATCCGAGCCGGTCAGCCCCTTTTGCACATACCCCCCGAAGCCGCCGATAAAATCGATATCCGCCTCGGCGGCGGCGTTGTCAAGGGTTTTAGCCACTTGCACCGCCGCAGTCTTTGTTCGCGGCAGCGGCTCGGCCAGCAGCGAAACAGGCGTTACCGCGATCCGACGGTTGATTACCGGAACGCCGTATTTTTGTTCCATGGCATCAGCCGCACTGTTGAGTTTCTTGCCCATCGTCACAATCCGCTGCTCGATGCGTCCGCAAAAATGATCCGTGTCGCGGTCCATACAGTCTTTCAGGTTGATCCCGAGCGTTACCGTGCGGATGTCAAAGTTCTGCCGCAGGGTCATATTTACGGTCTCAAAAATTTCTTCAACGGTAATACTCATCGTCGTCTCCGAATGGGTCCTTGGTTGCGTTTTATCAGACCGATATTGTAGCGAATGCGGCGAATCTTGGAAAGCGACAGGACAAAAAAGACTGCGATTTTGTCCGAAACATCGACGATGCCGATTGTCTAACCGACCAGGCCGTGCTATAATCACAGAATGGAAATTGCCGACTATACTGCGGTTGTGACCGGAGCCTCCGGCCATATAGGGCGAGCCGTTGCTATGACTCTGGCGGCGCGAGGGATGAATTGCCTCTGCCATTACTACCGCAATTTGTCCGCCGTCGAATCGGTCGTCAGGCAGATAACCGCTGCCGGCCGTCGTGCAGTTGCCGTCCAAGGCGATTTGGCCTGTCAGGAGGACATCGCCCGCCTGTTTGATGCCGCCCGCGACATCGGCAAAGTCCGCGTGCTGATCAACTCGGCGGCAATTTTTGAGCGGCGTCCCTTAAAGGCATTTTCCTGTGAAACTGTCGGAAGAACCCTTGCGGTCAATCTGGCCGCTCCCATGTTGACAAGCCGCTATTTTGTTCAATTGCTCATATCGGAAGGGCTGGATTTCAGTGCAGCTGCGTCGCCTTTTGCTAAAATTGTGAATCTGGCCGATATAGCAGCCCTGCGTCCATGGGCCGAGTATGGGGCCTATTGTGCCGCCAAGGCCGGACTGATCGGTCTGACCGGCGCCTTAGCCAAAGAACTGGCCCCTGCGGTTACCGTCAATGCCGTTGCACCGGGAATTGTTACCTGGCCCGAACCGATGACACCCCAACAGACACAATCCCAGCAATCCCGTATCCCGGCCGGACGATTTGCACGCGCTGAGGAAATTGCCCAAAGCGTCGCATTTCTGCTCGATAATGACTACATTACAGGGCACACCCTCGTTGTGGACGGCGGCCGGTCGATTTAAGGCTAAAGAAGGGTTAAAGGCAAAAGCCACACCGTCGCAAACCTGGACGCAAGAGATGCAACTTTTATTTACTTTCGATGCAAGAACAGGTATAGTATAAGTTTTGTACAGCCATTGGAAAATGGTGTCAGGGGACAGGTTTTTCCTGCTTTTATCGTGCCCAAATGCACCATGACCGTTTGGAACAAAACTGCGCCGATTTGTTATCGTGTCCATAGGCCTGAGAGTCGGATTTAGAGGGCTAAGGATTGTCTTTGCATACAATGGAAATGCTTCTTAAGGACAAATAAAGAGATGTAGAGTCAGAAGTATACTTGGAATCGAAAAGAGGTTTAGAATCAGATTAGGAAAATTCCCGATAAGATGACACAGTTCAGTGAGATACCCGATATCCTTGACGATTTGCGTCAGGGCAAGATGATTGTGCTTGTGGACGACGAAGATCGCGAAAATGAGGGCGACCTTGTCGCTGCAGCCGAACTGATCACGCCGGAAACGATCAATTTTATGGCCAAGCACGGCCGCGGGATGATTTGCCTGCCGATGGATGAGGACCGATGCGACCGGCTCGGACTGTACCCTCAATCGCTGCAAAACACCGCCCGTTTTGGCACTGCCTTTACGGTGACGATTGACGCCCGTGAGGGCATCACTACCGGCATCAGCGCCGCCGATCGCGCGCATACCATTCGCGTGGCAGTCGATGACCAATGTACCCCGACCGATTTGGCTCGCCCCGGCCATATCTTCCCGTTGCGCGCTCGCAAAGGCGGCGTTTTGGTGCGTGCCGGCCAGACCGAAGGAGCGGTCGATCTGATGCGTCTGGCGGGCCTCAAACCAGCCGGCGTGATTTGCGAGATTATGAATGACGACGGCA
>JAAYQH010000189.1 GCA_012519365.1 Planctomycetota bacterium
CCTCCTCTTTCACGATATGGTACAGGTGCTTGGCCATCGCTGCCCCTTCCCTGCCGGTATATTGTTCGCCGACTTCATTGCCAAAACTCCAGATGACCACCGAGGGATGATTTCGGTCACGGCGAATCCAGGCACGCAAATCCTGTTCATGCCAGTCCGAAAAAATCAGGTGAAAATCGAGCGGTGTTTTTTTGCGCTGCCAGACATCAAAAATCTCATCGACCACCAGAAAGCCCATCTGATCCGTCAGTTCAAGCCATTCGGGTGCCGGGGGATTGTGCGCAGTTCGAATGGCATTGCAGCCCATCTCTCGAAGTATTTCCAGTTGTCGTTCCGCCGCACGTTTGTTAAAAGCCGCGCCAAGGGCCCCCAGATCATGATGCAGGTTGACCCCGCGAATATAGATATGTTCGCCGTTGACATACATGCCTGAGTCGGGATCAACCGTGAGCGAACGAATACCAAATGAGGTTCGATAGCAATCAAGGGGCTCATCCTCCCGCAGCACAGTCGTAACCGCGACATAGCGGTTCGGCCGCTGGGTCGGCGGAGGCCCCCATAAACGGGGATTGGCGAGCCTGGCAGAGGTGCTCAGCTGAGCCCGTGAATGCGAGGCTATCGATATTTGCTGAGGGCTGAAAGCGGCAACAGCATCGCCGCGCTGATGCCCCTGTTCATCGAGGATAAAAATTTCAGTCCGGACTTGAACGGTCGTGTCGGTCTCTAAGGTATTCTCGAGCGTAACAGTCAGGTCAATAAGGGCCGATGCCGAGCTGATTTCGCCAGTCCGGATAAACGTACCCCAGTGGGACACATGGACGGGGTTGAGCTTGACCAACCAGACATTTCGGTAGATACCGCCGCCGGGATACCACCGTGACGAATCGTTGGGATTGTCCAGGCGAATAGCCAGCTGATTCTCTTGGCCGACAATAACATACGGGGTCAGGTCAACACGCCAGGACGCATAGCCGTAAGGCCAGCCGCCGGCCAAATGACCATTGATCCACACCATTGCATAAGACATTGCGCCGTCCACATCCAGAAAGATCGACTTTTCTGCATCGGAGGCAGACAGGTATATCTTTTTGCGATACCACCCGATGCCCGGGCTTGGCAGCCGCCCCATGCCGCCGCCGACCTGAGCGTTCCAACCCGGCATAAAAGGACCTGCAATCGCCCAGTCATGGGGCAAATCCACCCGTTGCCAGGACTGATCATCGAAATCTTTTTGAACATAGGGGCACTGGCTGCCGGGATTGCCGTCAGGACGCTTATGTCGAGCCTCAGGATCTTTGATAAAATCGTTTCCAGTGGGCAAAATCCAGGGCTTCAGAACGGTTTGTGTGGTTTTGACTTCAACCGGTGCCGTGGGCATCGCATCGGCCGGAACGGCGTCGCTTTTGTGCAGTACCTCCGGCCGCACGTCATAAAGCAGACCGCTGGAATCTCCGCCGGGATCACCTTTCGTAAATCGCCAGTCCGCATTAAGACAAATGCGTTCCCTGACGGGTGGTTGTGCCGACCATAAAAGTGATGAAAGCAGCAAAAAGAAACCGATACCCCCCTCTAACCATCGCTTAAAACTGTTGCGCTCAGAAGATTCTTTCCAGCTACTGCCAGAGCGTAAGGGCAGGCAATAAACTGTCATATTGACTCCCCTGACAGCCTGATTCTCATCGCTGTTTATCCGCTGAAGTCCACCCATTATCTCGACATCCTTTATCAAGCTGGCATTGACCGAAACCACGATGCTGTAAATGGCAACGCTTAATCGGCAAGGGCAATTTTGTCGCTTATGCGATAGTAATCAAAGTCCACGAATCCGCCTGTGGTTTGGGTGGCGAAGTTGAACAGGCCAAATCGGTAACCCATAAAATGCGGCAGGGTGTAGGCCATTTGCAAGGTCGAACCGATTTTCGTC
>JAAYQH010000190.1 GCA_012519365.1 Planctomycetota bacterium
ACCTCTGTTTGGGGACAGCCAGAAAAAGGTCGAACGAAAAAAATGACCGAAATGGAAATAATCCCGTGGAAACAGGCGGCATGAAAAATTATCCTGGTTTAGAGGACTTTTTCAACAGCCCCACTGTCACCCTGCTTTAAGGCGTTGGCGGCCAAGAAACAGCAATGCAGGGATGCATGCTACGGAGGCCAATGCGAGATACCTGAAATTATCGATATAAGACAGTAAAGTTGATTGACGAAGCAACTCTTTGCCCAGCAGGGCAACGGCTTGCTTAGCCGCCGTATATTCACCGCTTTGAGGGGTCAAGGCCGACTTGATTTGCTCTAATCTTTGCTGATACGCCGTATCGTAAGGCGTCATATGGGCAACCAGATTGGTCTGATGGATTTGGGCGCCACGGGCCATGAGCGTGGACATAACGGCAATCCCCATCGCTGAACCAATATTCCTTAATAAATTATAAATACCCGTCGCATTAGCCATTTCTTCTTTCCGCAGATTGCCCATGCTGATCGTTGTTAAAGGAACAAAAATAAACCCGGTGGCGGCACCGCTTAAAAAATTGGGGATCACAATATTACCGGGAGCTATATCCAGATTCAAATTGCCGATAGCGTATAATGAATAACCCAATGAAAGAAAACCGGCAATCAGCAGCAATCGAGGATTTATAACGCTGATTAATTGCCCGACTAAAAACATCGCAATAAGCGCCCCCAATCCGCGAGGCGCCATGGTTAAGCCGCTTTGCAAAGCCGGATAGCCAAGCAGTGTCTGTAAAAAGAGCGGCAAATAGGCCGTGTAAGAATACAGCACCGCTCCGCTGGCGATGGTATTGATAGAGGTGCCGATTGTAAACGTCGGATTACACAAAAGCCGTAAGTTAACAACAGGTTGCGGGGTTCGAAGTTCCCACATAATAAACGCCGCTAACCCGAGGATAAACATCACCAGAAGCGTACGAATCAACCGGGAGTCAAGCCAGTCTTCCTGCTGTCCTTTGTCCAACATAATAAGCAGGCTCGCAACCCAAATGACCAGCAAAAGTAACCCGATAAAGTCAATACGCGCGGCACTTTGCCGAAAATAGGAAGGATCCTCAATGAACAGATAAACCAGGACGAGCGAAATCAGCCCGATGGGAAGATTAAGATAAAATACCCATCTCCATGAGTAGTTGTCCGTAATCCACCCCCCAAGAATCGGTCCAATAATAGGCGCAACAATGATGCTGACGCCGTACACCGCCATGGCGACTCCGCGTTTGTTCGGAGGAAAACTTTCAAGCAGCACCGCCTGACTGACAGGCTGCATCGCTCCCCCGCCAAGCCCCTGAATGATGCGCGCTATGATAAGAAAGCCCAGAGAATGGGCCATCCCGCACGCCAATGAGCCGATGAAAAATGTCATGATACAGCCCACTATGAAACGTTTGCGACCAAAGACACGGCTTAACCACCCTGTAACCGGCATGATGATGGCGTTAGCTGCCAGATAACTGGTAATAACCCAGGTTACCTCATCTGTGCCGGCGGAGACATTGCCGGCAATATACGGCAAAGCAACATTGACCACTGTGCTGGCCAACACCACCATCACCGTAGGAAACATCACGGCAATGGCAATAAGCCACGGATGGGCGGTCGGTATCGCTTGTTCGCCCATGCGTTGAGTCCGTGCATCTGCCCCCGTCATTGGCCAACCTCAGCAAGATTCTTAGTTGCCGACGAAAACTCAGCGGTCTCAGATACCGTCGCTTCAGATGGCGGTAAGATAGGATTGGGATGCTGCTGTTCTTTACGTCCTATATGCACAGTGGGAATAACGGACATTCCAGGAGCAAGAAGCCATTCATGGGGTTTCTTTTGATCGAATCGTATTTTTACCGGTACGCGTTGAACCACCTTGACATAATTGCCGGTTGCATTTTCCGGCGGCAACATGCTGAATCGCGATCCGGTTCCGGCCTGAATGCTATCGACATAGCCATGAAAAACATGCATGGGATAGGCATCCACTTTTATTTCAACATTCTGTCCTTGGCGCATAAAGGTAAGCTGGGTTTCTTTGAAATTGGCGGTCACCCATACATCAGGCTGTACCAACGCCAGAACATTCTGGCCGACTTGCAGGTATTGTCCCGGCCGGGCCGTCCGCTTTGTTACCCGTCCGCTGACGGGGGCTCGGATCGTCGTGTACGAGAGGTTCAGCTCGGCAGCCTCAACTTTTGCCTTTGCTTCATCAACGACGGACTGAGCATTATTCATCTGCGCAATTGCGGCAGCCACTTGTTGAGGCCCCGTCTCAGCGGCAGCCAGAACAGCGAGAGATTGAGCATACTTGGCTTGTGCTTCTTTTACAGCGGCCTCCGCGGCCAATACACGCTTGCGCATCGAAATCAGATATGCCTCTGCTGTATCCGAAGCTGCCTGGGCATTGTCCAATTGCTGCTGGGAAACGACCCGCGAGTCCAGCGACTTGAAGCGTTTGAGATCTGCTTGACGTTTGATGGCTTCCGCCTCTGCTGCGGCAACATCGGCCTGCGCTGAGGCCAATTGCGACAGGCTGGATTCGATAGCGGCCTTAGCCTGTTCCACGCCGGCTTTGGCCTGCTCCAGCACAGCTTCTGTACTGGCCTTGACAACATCGACCTGAGCCTTTGCCGCACCCAATTTCGCCTCCGCTGCCATCAAAGATGCCCGGGCTTCATTCAGGCGGGCTTCAAAATCTTTGGGGTCAATTTGCAATAAAACCGTTCCCGCTGCTACATCCTGATTATCTTCCACATAGACGCTTGCAATAATCCCCGAAACCTTTGGCGATATCTGAACAATATCGCCATCAATAAAAGCATCGTCGGTGCTCTCGAACTGCCTTATATGCATCCAATACAGGACCCCGGTGCCTGCGATTAAAACGAACACCAGAAGGAGCACGAATATCCATAGGGGTCGCTTGTAAAACGGCTGACGAGAGAGGGGGATATCCATTTTTTCCTTTGGAGAGGTATTCTTCAAAAAAGCGTCTGTATCTTTAATTTTCGGTATTTGATGGTCTATTTTTGTTTCTTGTGTCATAAGATCAAATCCTTCACACGACATTGTCGGTTTCCAATCTGTCCATTTGCTATGGGGTTCCATCCAAAATGGTTTTAAGCGGTACCGAATGGGATGCCATTGTCGGAGGCATTGTTTCTGATGCCTTGTCTGAAGATGGCTGGGATTCCCAGCCGCCCCCCAAGGCCTTATATAAAACGATTAAATTGAGAGTGACTTGACTATCACAAACAGCCAGCATTTCCTGAGACCTGTAGAGCGACCGCTGAGCATCCAGAACCGTCAAATAATCCGTCAACCCTTTGCGATACAAGTGTTCAGCCAGTTCCTCAGCCTCCAGATTCGATGCCACCGTTTCCTGGAGAAACTGCCGTCGCTGCTGCTCCAAACGAAAAGCCACGATTGCATCCTCAACCTCGCGCAATGCCGTCAGCACAGTTTGCTGATATTGCATCAAAGATTGTTCCTGTTGTGCGGTGCGTACATTGACGATGGCACGCAATTTCCCGGCGTTAAAAATCGGAAGGTTCAGGGAAGGACCGAAAAGGTAAGTTCCGCTGCCCCCTTCGAACAAATTGTTCGTATTTGAACTTTGAAGACCCACGGAACCGGTAAGCGAAAACCGCGGAAACATGTCTGCTACAGCCCCCCCGATTCTTGCCGTTGATGCAGCTAACAGCCGCTCGGCCCGCCGGATATCCGGACGGCGGCGAAGCAGATCCGACGGCAGCCCGATGCCGATATGCAGCGGCGGTACCGGAATCGGGGCGGCCGGCGACAACTCATCAATCAACGCTTCCGGCCCTGTACCCAGCAGGACTGCCAGCCTATGCATGGCCTGCCATTGTCGCTGCTGGAGACTGGGCAATACCGCTTTGGTGGCGGATACCTGGGCGGCAGCGCGATCGATATCCAACTGAGTGGCAGTCCCTTTATTCTTCTGCTCAATAATCAGCTCCAATGTCTGTTGCCGGACAGCCAAATTCTGCTGAGCAATTTGATACTCGTGCTGCAAACCGCGTAACTCAACATAATTGCGTGCCACTTCGGCTGTCACGCTAACTAGAACATCGCGGCGATTCTCTATCATCGCCCCCATATCTGCTTGAGCAGCCTCAATGTTGCGTTTGATCCCGCCAAACACATCCAGCTCCCAAGAGGCATCAAAAGCCAGATCGTAAAGATTCCATCGTAACGGAATGCCGGATTCATCGCCGGCCAAAGGGCCTGTCGGATATGCGGTATGACTGATCTGCTCGCGTGAGTATTCTGACGTAAAATCAATTTGCGGAAATCGGGTCCCGCTTACAATCGCCAATCTCGCCCTTGCTTCGCGCAGGCGGGATTCCGCTATTTTCAAATCAATATTGGAATTAACAGCACGCCCTACCAGATCGTTTAATATCGGGTCCTGCAAGGTAGTCCACCATTGGGTCATTTGCGAAACGTTTGGATCCAATGTGCTTGTATTTCCGACATTTGCTGTACCAGGCGGATGACGTTCATAGGTTGAAGATACGCTCACTTCCGGGGGAGTATAATCTGGACCTACCGTACATCCGAACAGGCCGAAAACTCCACTAAAGACCATTAACGCAATTGTATAATCTTGCTTCATCTTATGATTTCCGTAGGTTCGCCACATACGTTGCGACTCCTCTTGATAACGATCACAGATGTTGATTTAACCTTCTCCCTGTCCCAGAGATAAGTCCGTATAGACAACGCACTGAAATGACATCCGACGATGGCAGGGCTGAAACGTTCAAAATCTCTCAGAAAAGAGAGCAAGGGCACGTGTGTAAATCGCCGTCGTCAACAAAGAATCCCTTGGGTCGGGGATTTTTCTGCGGCAGGAACGGCGTTCCTTTTTCGATGCCGAAACACAGCGTCGGATTCCCTGAACACAGATGGGCTGCTCACATTATATAAAAATGGAGCGACTCAGTGCAGTAAATTGCAAACAGTTGAAAATAAAAATACGGCAACCGGATTGACCGGCAATAAATCGCTTTCACCACACAAAAGAATCCCATAACTCCTTTGAAGGGTGAGATTATGGGATTTAAAAATGTAGCCCCAAGGGGATTCGAACCCCTGTCGCCGGGTTGAAAACCCGGTGTCCTAGGCCTCTAGACGATGGGGCCGGGTGTTACTCGCATTATTCCATACTGATTGCCTCGACAGGGCACTCATCGATGCATACGCCGCAATCAACGCATTTGTCCTGGACGACGAACGCCTTGCCGTCTCTCATCTCAATCGCTTCACTCGGACACGCATCCACACACGATTCGCAACCGGTGCATGTACTTGCTTCCACTTTTGCAGGCATAGTAAATCCCTTTCATTTCGGTCGTTAACGATTGCTAAACAAAGCGAAGAATTTACGAAATCTCTGCTGACAACTCAATAGAATTTTCCTAAAAAAATAAAAAAAATTGAGTTTTTTTCATTTGCCCTCTTCAAAATGCGAATTCTCTCTCTGCTTTGTCTGCCTATCAAAGTTCACGCTGGGGTTGAGGCGGTTCCTTGCCGCCCAACGCCACCGCAAGCCGACGGGGCAAGGGATGAGGATCGTATTGGGCCTTCCAGTCCAGAACCGGCTGAAATGCGCTGCCCTGAATTCGTTTAAGAAGATAAATCGTCATAAACCGTACCGGCCAGCGATTGTGGTCAAGATTGGTCGATAGCGTCTGAATCAAGGCAAAATCACTCGGAAAATCGAGATAACTGATTGTTTCCATCGTATGGACGCGCAGACGCCAATTCTCATCTGTCAAGGCCCGACGAACCGAATCGACCAACAGCGACGGCTCGACTCGCGTATAGCGATATTCCACCATTCCCCGACGAAACGCCTCCTGTTCGGCCAATAAGCCGGCAAAAAGATAGGCCGCCTGAATTTTTTGGCCTTCCTGACCTTTGGACAAGGCGTTCAACCGCTGTAACATAAAATCATGGGTCAGGTTAACCCCGCGACGACGTAAAGTAGTCCGAACGGGTGAGATGCCCTGAAGGGCACAGCTTGCCGTGCCGTCTTCACGAATAATCGGATCCAGATACACAATAAACTCCAGCTCGAGCGTGGCCTGAGGACAAGTTGCCAAAAGCCGCCGCAGTTTGCCCGTGCGCAGATCCAAGGGAATCGAAATGTACTCATTGGGCTGAATCGTACGATTGGGACGAAACCGCATGCTGAGTAAATTCGGAATATCCATAGTTACATCGCCGCGGACCATCACATCGACACGAATAAACCCAGCCAGCATCCCGCCATCCTGAATCACCAGCGGAGAAGAACCGTTGTTTTCAATCACCAGACGCGGATCCAAATCCGCTCCATAGAGAATGTTACTGCTGCTGAACGTGAGTTTGGCCGAAAACCGACGCTGCGGCTCGGTATAAACCGGTACCACACGATTTACGTATTGCTGCTCAAGGGCCTTTTCAATGGCCGGCACAATGGGCGGCGTTATATATTCCGAGCCCAAATCGGTCAAAAGGAACTTGGCCTTTTCCGCCTCGAACGTATCCGGCGCCATGGCGATCGCATGCCGTAATAGTTCAATCGCTTGCTGCTTATTTTCTTCGTGACGGTAGACTATCGCCATGGTAATCGCCGCGACTTGATCGGTCCAGGCCAGAGATTCGGCGTATTCCCGGGCCACGTCATACTGCCCGTTCTGAGCCAGAGTATAAGCAAAAATAGAACGCACCCCTTCTCGATCCGGCGCCTGACCGAAGGCCTGATTGCTCCAGGCCAAAGCACTGTCCGGACGATCCAAAATAAAACTGAAAAACCAAGCCAAATGCTCCGGATAAATCGGCAGGGGAAGATCTTTTTTGCCGAGCATTTGTTCGGCTTTTTCGGCCGCACGTTCAAGTATTTCGCGCGCCCGCTCGGCCTGCCCCTGTTTCGCTGCAGCACGACCGGCAACTGCCTCAAGCATCAGATCAAAAGAGGTTTCCGATCGAAACCGGTCGGCAAGTTCTATACAACGGCTAAGCAACCGAGGTGTCTGATAACAGCTCAGCAGCCACGGCAGATAGATACTCCGGTCAAGCGTTTGATCCGGAAAATGATACGCAAAGACGCGCTGGCTGTATTCGTACATCCCGACAGCAAGTTCAAACAACTCAAACTGTCTGAGAAAATCCGCGTACCGCAGGGCCGCTGACAAATCGTACGGGTTGACATCGAGCATTCGCCGAAGGTGAACGGCTAAGGCGTCAGGACTGACAGCCATTGCCTCAGCGGCATAGGCTTGCTGGAGCAACTCAAACGCCGGCTCATTATACGGATTCAACGAATAGGCGTAATTAAACAGGGTTTGGGCCGTGGTGTAATCGGTCTTTTCCATGGACAGCAGCCCCAACTGCGTGGCCAACTCCGAACCGAGCATTTCATTGACCGGGTCATATCGCTGCAGCAACCGATCCAGAAACTCCTCGCGCTGCTGCCGGGTGTCCAGATGCGATAACATGCAGCGAATGGCTGAGAGAACCACTTCCAGATCAAACTGACGGCCGATATACGAGGACATCGCCGTGGTCATCATGGCAGAATAATCGGTTTGCCCCAAACAACTCCCAGCACCAATACGCAATACCTGTTCGGGAATGCCCGACGAATTGCGATCCAGCACGTCGGCGGCCTCAAGAAAACGCATTGCCACTTCTAACTGGGAGGGATCTTCACGAAAAATTTCCTGAGCCGTTTTGACAAAAACCGATGCCGTCAGGGGAGAAAAAATTTCCTCCTGATTGCCCTGCCCAAAAGCTGGCGCTGTTAATCCCGCCGCCGCTGACGCCGCAATAAAAAAAACAACTCCCTTTTTGACCATCTAAGGCCTCCATTAAAACCACATCTGCCTGCTGCTGAACCCCAAACAAGAATCCGTCTTCTCTACTTTGGGTTGCTGTTTAACGTGTATGGTAGCTGAAATTCAAGATTCTCGGCTGAGCCAATTTTTTATAGTCGTCTAAATCCATCCGTATCGCCAACTCATGGGTTCCGGCCTGGAACACAATAAATGAATCCTGTTCCAATGTTTGATCCATCAATGTCTCCAGTCCATACAGATGGCCAAACGGCGGTTCGGCACCCAGCGTGCAATCGTCAAAAATTTTGGCGATTTCTTCTTCGTCGGCCAATACCACCTGCTCAACACCAAGTGCCTTTTTTAAGGCGTCAAAATCGATCTTGCAGCAGGCCGGCAGCACGCACAAATAAAATGTATTGTCGGCTTTAACCACCACCGGTTTGGCTACTGCCATGCCCGGAACGTGTTCCTCTGCGGCCATTTGTTGAGCAGTAAACGCGGGGCGATGCTGACTCGTTTCGTAATGAACCCCTTTTGAATCCAGAAATTCAATTACTTTCATAAGACACCTCCCTTTCGAAATCCGCACCTTTCCGAATGCCGCAACACCACTTTATATTATAGCCCGCTTACGGTTTCTCGTCAAACCCCCTGCCACAATTCCCGAAAATTTCAGAGTCTGCCGAGAATCCCGAACTCATCTTCTTGTTTACCGGTCAAATCCCGTAAATCGCCTTCGATTATAACACGATTATATCGACAATTTGTCTGCCGCTCTTCAGCAAAAAGTTCTCTTAGGGAGTGGACTTTTTTCGTTTTCGACTGTGGATCACCAGCGACAGCATCGGGTTGCGCAAAACTGCCGCCATCGCGGCATATACCCCCCCACAGATAATAACCAGAACCAACACCCTGACTACCTCTGTGCGAAAACAGTCGGTCCAGCCGGCCATTGCCCCCAGAACCGCCCATCCGACCGCCGCCATCACTGCTGTACCCAGTGCCGTTTTGCCCATCGCCTTCCAAAAATCGGCGTCGGGCCGGATCCCCGTACGTCTGTGCAGCAGCCCTAACAAAATCCCAACCTGAATATAGGAGCAAATCGCTGTGGATAAGGCCAATCCCTCTGACCCCATCGGCCAAATCAGGATCAAATTCAGGATGATATTCAGCACCACGGCCAAAACCGCCGTCTGGGCAGGAGTGCGTGAATTTTTCAGGGCATAAAAGGTACGGGGCAATATCTGCTGTATAAAATACCCGCACAACCCCACAGCATAACAGATTAAAACGCCGCTTGTTAATTGGGTATCCTCAACGGTAAACCGCCCCCGCTGGTAAATGGCCGCTACCAACGGGCGGGCAACCAGAATCAGCCCCACCGTGGAAGGAAGGGCAAGAAAAATAGCCGCCTGAAGTCCCTGAAGTGTGGTTTTGACAAGCCGAGGGTTGTCTCGATCCGCCGCCGCGTCGGTGAGCACCGGGAAAATAGCCGTAGCCAGTGAAATCCCCAATACGCCCAGCGGAAACTGATAAAGCCGCTGGGCATAAAACAAGCTGGCCACCGCCCCGGCCCAGACGGGATAGCGAATTTGTCGCCCCCACATTACAAAATATTCACCTTTTTCAGCCGAGCCGGACAAACTTTTGGCGATAATATCATCGGCCAAGGTATTAAGTTGTGTAACTGCCATGCCAAGGATCATCGGCCCCATCAACCACAAAATTTGCTTGAACGCCTCAGAATGCACCTCCCAAGCCGGCCGTAGCGTCAGGCCGAGCCGAC
>JAAYQH010000191.1 GCA_012519365.1 Planctomycetota bacterium
GCCCAGCGGCAGCGCGAACGGCCCTTCATAACGGATAGACCCGGACGTTGGTGTTGTCCCGTCAAGTGTATAGAAAATAGGCGGGACATACTCCGAGAGGGCTTGCCTGCTGCCAATCGGCGAATCGACAACCTGAATGGTGACAATCCCCTCGGCGTCGTGCTGAATAGCGATTGGCTTGAAGGATTCGTCATATAAATGTGCTGACACCTCCGCAATGCACGGCTCCAGACGCGACTGGGTCACCGTCAGCCTGAATGCGTCGGCCTGCACCGGAGCGAAACGAAGAATCCGTTTATGGCCGATGGTCTTGCCCTCGGCAACGCGAACCCAGTCGCCGGCCACCCGTGCTTCGAGATAATGCGCCTCGGCGCGTTCTCCTCGATGGGCAATGGCCTCCCGGATGACAAACCGATTGACCGTCCTTTTTTCAGGCAAAAATACTTCAAATGAGGCCTCTGGGACCGGTGCCTGCCACCACGTGTCCGGATCACCGTCCAGCACATTCTCCACCGAGGCACGCGCGTCTTTGAGCAGGGACTCGCTATAGACGGCAGAGATTCTCCGGCCGACGGCCCGAAGCACCTCGGCATCGCGGGTCGAGATTTGTCCGTCGGTATTGGGGGGAACATTCAACAGAAAAATACTGTTGCCGCCGACAGAACGCTCATAGATATCAAACACATCGTCCACGCTGCGAACCTGCTGCTCATGGTCGTTGCGCCAAAACCATCCGTTCCGAATAGAGGTGTTGGTCTCAGCGGGATAATAATGGAAATAGCGTGTGTTATGGTCAATTTTATCGCGACCGGCAATAGTTGGCTCGGTTCTGTCCGGCCAATCATAGGTATCCGGCGAAACAGACAGCGGGATGACATTGTATTCCGCTTGACGTGTTCGACCGGCTTCATTGCCGCACCATCGCGCATCGGGCCCTTTTCCAAAAATCACCGCATCGGGAGCCAATTGGCGAATCAAGTCAAACCATTCCTTATAAGTATAGGTCTGGCCGGTTCCCGGCTTGGGGTTGGCCCCGTCAAACCAGACCTCATAAATCGGGCCATACTCGGTCAACAACTCAAACAGTTGATTCATAAAATACTCATTGTAATCATCCAACACATACGTAAAGGTGCGTTTATCCGTGAAAGGACGCCCGGGCACGGGTCGGGGAATGACACGCTCGGTAAACGCGCTACCGTTGCCGTAATAACCGCCCGGCCGCTCAATTTGATACAAATCGGCCGGGGAAAGATAGATGCCCAGCTTTAAGCCATATTTTTTACACGATTCTGCCACCTCCTTAAGCACGTCCCCCTGCCCATGACGCCAGGGCGAATCGGCCACAGAATGCGACGTGTAGCGGGTCTGCCAAAGGCAAAATCCATCGTGATGCTTGGCCACCATCACCACTCTTTGCATCCTGGCTGCCTTGAGCAGTTCGCACCACGAATCGGTGTCCAGATTGCCGGGATTAAACAGAGCCGGCTCTTCCTTACCTGTGCCCCACTCTCGGCCAGTAAAGGTATTGACCCCAAAATGGATAAACCCAAAGAATTCATCATCGAACCATATCCGTTGTCGGGGATGGGGCAAGACGCGAGCGGAAAGTTCGACCTTCTGTGAATGCGTATATCCGTCGGGGATTTTCACGGTCTGCACATAATACGTTTGCTGATCAGCAGCCCGACAGGGAACACCCACCAGAATAGTCAAAAAAACCATCCTCAAAGACTGTTGATTAAATCGAATGCTCATTTTTCTTCCTCTTTTTGGTTTTTTTACACTTGTGTTTAACGCGGGATAACGGTCGGATTATAGCCGTTACGGCAAGGCTGGGCAAGACCAACACAGGACGGTTTGAAAAAACGGGACAAAACACAGAGTTTTCGCTTGCAATGAGAGGGGTTTGTCGGTATCGTCTGAGTTATGAAGTTAATGCAGTCACAGTGTGTAATTGCTAAAATCGACTTGGTCGATCTGTTTATTCTGCGCCCCTGCGGCGCATAAATCTCTCAAAATCCCCTCAGTACCCTCTTGTTTTTTTAGTTTCCAGTGGAAATATGCGCCCTTTTTGGGCATAATAGCAACTTCTTTTGAACCTATCGGAGAAATACTATGTCAGCGGAAAAAGTGCTTATTTTTGATACGACGCTGCGTGACGGTGAACAATCGCCCGGGGCAGCGTTGTCGGTCAGCGAAAAACTCGAAATTGCCCATCAATTGGCCAAGATGGGTGTGGACGTGATTGAGGCAGGGTTTCCCATCTCCTCGCCGGCCCAATTTGAGGCAACGCGGTTGTGTGCCGAGCAGGTGGACGGGCCGGTCATCTGCGGCCTGGCGCGGGCCAACCAGAAAGATATCGATGCGGCCGGCAAGGCGCTGGCCGCGGCGTCGAAACGGCGTATCCATACCTTTATCGCGACAAGTCCCATCCATATGGAATACAAATTGCGAAAGAGCCCCGACCACGTCCTGAAAATGGCGGTCGAGGCGGTTCAGATGGCCCGGCAGCACACCGAGGATGTGGAATTTTCGCCGGAAGATGCCAGCCGCAGCGACTTGAATTTTTTGTATGAGATTTTGTCGGCGGTCATCGAGGCTGGTGCTGCGACACTGAATATTCCCGATACGGTCGGGTACCTTATGCCGATGGAGTACGGACAGCTCATCGCCAAACTTCGGCAAAACGTCAAGGGCATCGAAAAGGCCGTGCTCAGTACGCATTGCCATAATGATTTGGGGATGGCCACGGCCAACTCGCTGGCCGGCGTCCGCAGCGGTGCTCGGCAAGTCGAGTGCACCATCAACGGCATCGGTGAGCGAGCCGGCAATGCGGCGATGGAAGAGGTGGTGATGGCGATTCATACGCGCCACGACTTCTTTGAGGACAAAGTCACGACCAACATCAATACGCGGGAAATTTTCCGCACCAGTCAACTCGTCTCACAGTTGACCGGCTTTGTGATTCAGCCGAACAAGGCGATTGTCGGCAAGAACGCCTTTGCCCACGAGTCGGGCATTCACGTGGACGGCATCCTCAAGCACCGCGAGACCTATGAGATTATGACGCCGGAGATGATCGGCCTGAGCGGTTCGCGTATGGTACTTGGACGGCATTCGGGTCGTCATGGCTTTGTCGAGCGCTGTCGCCAGTTGGGGTATAATCTGTCCGAGCCAGAAATTCAGGCGGCTTACGAAAAGTTTCTTGAGATTGCCGACAAGAAGAAAGAGGTGTTCGATGAGGACATTGCCGCCATCATCAACGACGAGGTGCGTACCGTAGATCAGAGATATGTGCTGGAGTATATGAACGTTACCAGCGGCACGGGGACAATTCCGACCGCCACGGTAC
>JAAYQH010000192.1 GCA_012519365.1 Planctomycetota bacterium
CAGCAACTCTACCGAGGCAGCCGTCGGCAGAAGCAGCCAGAACAGCCAATCCGCTCGTCCCCCCGTCGATGCCGACCCTCTGTCTTCTGATTTCCGATCTTTTTGATCTGCTTTCTGGCTTCTTCCCGCTGCTTTCTGTCGAAGATGAAGAAAAATCGCCCCCCCGCACAATACAATCAACGCCGTGTATCCGTAAAACCCCCACGACCATACCGCCGCGGTGGCGTTACGGCTCAGCAGTGGCTCAAACACAAACGGAAAACTGCCCAGCGCCAGCAGCGAGCCGATATTGCCCAACGCATAAAGTCGATAAGGATCGCGCCCCGGCAGGGCCTTTGAAAACCAACTTTGCACCAGCGGACTGGTGGCGGTCAGCACAAAATAGGCCGCCCCCACACACACCATGCAAATCCACACAATCTTGAGCACAGGAATCTCATCGGGACGGGGCTTCATCGCCGCATCGGGAACCACCGACAGCGTCGCCGCCGCCAGCAGAACAAGCGTCATATGAATCGCCGCCTGCCAGCGCAGCGGCAGCCGTGTCAGGGCATGCGCATAGGCATATCCGCCCAGCAGAAACACCTGAAAAAACAGCATACACGCCGTCCACACCTCCGGCATCCCCCCGAACCACGGCAACAGATACCGCCCCATCAACGGCTGAACCTGAAACACCAGAAACGCCGAAAGAAAAATGGTCACCGCCAACAGGCCGCCGATGTATCTTGTTTTTGGATAGTGCTGACTCATAAGCGAAAATAGGTTCACCTCCAAAAAGTTGTGATAGACCCAAAACAGATAAAAACACTCGCTTGAACACCGTGAACGTCGCTTTAATGCGGCGTGGCGTCTTGTCGCCTTATGAGGGCCGCGAGAAACCCCTTACTTCGCCCACCTGACCCGAAGGGACTTATCCATATCGCTGCCGTCGATGCCCTATTGACGGTGGCCATCGGATAGTACCGAACCGACGGCCTTCAGGCAAGCCCCATTTTGTCCTCTTTTGAAAAAGCCGCCCCACCGTTTTTCCCCTCCGCCGTGGGCCTGTCTGGAGAGTATCGGCCCCGAAAATCTGCTTTTTCAGCCCTGATAAAACGGATTTCCCCTGAAAAAACTCCCTTGCCATCAAATCGCAAGTCCAGTTTTTCAATAGAGTTACAATATCGAGACTCGTTTTTTCTGGAATTTCCCTCACAAATAGACTATACTACCGGTGTAGTCAAGATCATGGCTTCGGTCATGGGGGGTTCAAAGCAAGTCTGAAAAGCCTGTTTTTTCGGAGAGATGAAAATGAAGACCTATTACTATCGATTTTGGGTGCCGTTTTTTGCGACAAAAAAGAAGATTCTGATTCTCGCCATTGCCAGTTTTATGGCATTGTGCTAAACACCTCATTTGAACATAAGACACCGTAAAACGGAGTTTGCATAGGACGCCGGGCCAAAACCCGGCGTTTTTTTTGTCTCGGGCCCACCTCTTGACGAGGGCTTGGTTTTCGGGTATAAAATTCTCCTCATTTTAAGCGACGGTTTGGATTGGTAACCCTAAGTCAGCGGAAGTCAGAGTGCCTGCAAATTTAACACCGGAATACAAGAAAGCCGAGACGAAGTTTCGCACCGCGGCCACCGACACAGATCGGCTGGCAGCGATGGAGGAGATGCTGCGCACCATTCCCAAGCACAAGGGCACCGAAAGCATGCAGGCCGACCTGAAACGCCGCATCAGCAAACTCAAGGAAGACATCCAAAGCAGCGGCAAAAAAGGCGGCACCCGCCACGTGGATGTGTTTCACGTCCCGCCCAGCGGCGCCGGACAGGTGGTGCTGGTCGGCATGCCCAACGCCGGCAAAAGCGCGATCTTGGCCGCACTTACCAACGCGCCGGTCAATGTCGCCGACTATCCGTTCGCCACCGAAAAGCCCGTTCCGGGAATGATGCTGTACGAGGACGTACCGATTCAATTGGTCGATACGCCGCCGATTACCGCCGAGTATGCGGCACCAGGCTTTGTCAACACCTGTCGCGGGGCGGATCTGCTGGCCATCGTAATCGACCTGGCCGGCGATGTGCTGGAACAGATGGAGGTCTGCACGCGATACCTCGACTCACACCGGCTGATTCTGGACCCAACCGCCGATGCCGATGATGCGGCCAATTATCTGGCCCGTCCGTCATTTGTGGTCGCGACCAAGGCCGATATCGCTCCCCCCGGCACGCTGGAGACCCTCAAAGAATTGACAGACCGCCCGTTCGAGTACATCGAGGTGTCCGCCACGACAGGCAAGGGGCTGGATGCCTTTGCCCGACGGGTCTTCGAGATGCTCGATGTGGTGCGGATTTATGCCAAAAAGCCCGGCCATGAACCGGATATGAAAGAACCGTTTACCCTGCCTCGCGGCTCAAACGTGCAGGACCTGGCCGCGCTGATTCACCGCCAATTGGCCGAGTCACTCAAAAGCGCCCGCGCTTGGAACGCCCCCGGCATCCACGACGGCCAAAACGTGCCCCGCGACCACGTCCTGACCGATAAAGAGATAATCGAACTGCATTTTGGATAATGTCTTCGCCAATTGATAACTCTCAACAATATGGCAGGGCAACGAATGCTGAGAATCGCTGTTGCGGCGATGTCAGCGAAAGATTAAAATCAATAGTAGATCTTAAATTAGAGATATTAAACTTGAGGAAATGACAGTGAACTGCAAAAAAGAACGGAATATGAGTTTTTGTAATTGCACGTATGACCCCTGTCCCCGCAAGGGCATCTGCTGCGACTGCCTGCAGTATCACCTCAAGAGCAAGCAGCTGCCGGCCTGCTGCTTTCCCGAGGCGGTCGAGAAGACCTACGACCGCAGTTTTGCCGCGTTTGCACGGGCGTGGAATCTTTAGCCGACAAACGGTTCAAAACCGAACACTTCACACAGGCTCTGATGAACCCGCTTGCGCTGGAACCGCTGCAATGGGCCGCCTTGGCCGGTTGTGCGCTGCTGATTGGATTGTCCAAGACCGCTTTGCCGGGGGCAGGCATTCTGGCCGTGCCGCTGGCGGCGATGGTGATGCCGGCCCGTGAATCGATCGGCATGGTCCTGCCGATGCTGATTTTCGCCGATCTGTTCGCTGTGGCGTGGTATCGCCGCCATGCCCAATGGTCACACCTGCTGCGTCTGCTGCCGTGGACGGTGACGGGTCTGGGCGTCGGATTCGCCCTGTTGGCGATGTTGGACAATCAGCGATTCGCCCCGGTCATCGGCGGCATTGTCCTGGTGATGATTCTGCTGCGCAGCCGCTTACCAGGAGCCAAACAAACGGCCGACCCTGTGCCGCATCACCCGGCCTTTGCCCCGTGTATGGGTATCGCCGCGGGGGCGACGACTATGCTGGCCAACGCCGCCGGACCGGTGATGACGCTGTATCTGCTGGCGATGCAGATGCCCAAACACCAGTTTATCGGCACCAGCGCGTGGTTTTTCTTCGCGGTCAACTGGATCAAGGTGCCCTTCTATGCCCAGCAGCAGCTCATCACCGCTGCCTCCCTGCAAACCAATCTGCTCCTGCTGCCGGCCGTGGCCGCTGGTGCGGTGCTCGGCATCCTGCTGCTCAAACGCATCCCCCAAAAACTGTTCAACGCCATCGCCCTGCTCCTGGCCGCCGCCTCAGCCGTCAAACTCCTGTTAGGTTGAAATAACGGTCACGAAAATTCTTTTTTTTCTTGACACAGATAGATCAATGGTATATAGTTTACATATAAACAAACTTTTCAAACTGAGACGCTCTTATGAGTTTACAAGAGGAGTTACATCTGGATAAGCCGTTGGCCTCTGTTGAGCACGAGGCGTTGCTGAACCTGTATTATACCGCCGCAAAGCTCAAGAAACGGGCAAGCGAATTTTTTGGGCCGTATGGCCTGACAGATGTCCAGTTTCAGATGATCATGCTCCTGCATCATCAGGGAGGAGCAAAGGGGCTAAGCCAGGCTCGACTCAGCGAATTGATGCAGGTTAATCGGGCCAACGTTACCGGTCTGGTGGATCGGCTGGAGCGTGATGGGCTGGTACGTCGCACCGCCGCTGAGGATCGACGCTACAATATCATCCAGTTGACCGACAAGGCCCATCGCCTGCTGGACAAAATCGAAGCCGACTACGGCCGCGAAGTCAAAAAAGTCATGGGTGTCCTGGCCAAAAGTGAATTAGCCGCTCTGATTCGAGCCTGCGGAAAGCTTCGGGAACAACTGTAAAATAACGGTTAAAAATGAAATACTTTTTTTGAATAAATAATTTATATATATACATTACATAAGTGAACAAGTGGTAGTCGATGGCATCCGATAAATGGGTTTTACAGGTTGATTGACGCAAATGCCGGAAAGGAGACGACGATGGGAACGAACACAAAATGGTATCGCTTGCGATGGCGGGTGGTGATCTTGGCCGCGGTGATGGTTGTCTTATCCTGCGGCTATGTGGCGTGGCGGTTTTACAATGCAGTGCGTGTGCGGCCGATGGGCGATGGACCGGCCGGGCCGCCGATTGCCTCTGAGCCGTTTGAACACAAATGGCACGACGGGCCGGTGGTGTTGATTGGCCTGGGCGACAGTATCACCCGCGGGCTGGGTGCGGCTAAAGAACACACCTATTTTGAACTGCTCCTGAAAAACGACGACGCCGTTTATCCCGATATGGCCGGACGGGAACTAAGCCGAGTATTCGACGTGCGGGAAGTGCGCAACTATGCCCAGGACTACACCACATCGCTGGACCATATCGATCGGCAGCTGGCTAAGATTCCGACATATGAACCCTCGGTACGCGGGATTATTGTACTGACCAGCGGAGGCAATGATCTGATTCATGATTACGGACGGTCAGCACCGCGGGACGGCGCGATGTATGGGTGTACTTATAAGCAGGCGACCGTGTGGTGCGAGAATCTCAAAGAACGGCTCGAGACGCTGCTGCTTGGACTGATGGAAAAATTCCCCGGCGGATGCGACATTTTTTTGGCCAATATCTATGACCCGACCGACGGTGTGGGCGATCCGCAGACAGTGGGGCTGCCGCGATGGCGCGATTGTGTAAAGGTGCTGGCGCTGGCCAACTGCAAGATTTCCGAACTCTGCAAGACCTATCCAAACGTACATTTGATCGATATTCATTCGGAATTTCTCGGTCATGGGATTCACTGCGACGAACTGTGGCGCAGGCATTACCGCAAAGACGACCCGCACTTTTGGTTCTACTACAACCTTGAAGACCCCAATCGGCGGGGATTCGATGCAATACGACGGCTCTACTTGCAGTCAATGATTCACGTGTTTTGGGAACAGCAGCGGTGATGAGCCGTTGGATACAATCAAGAGGGACACGAAAGGGGCGATACGATGAGAACGACGTGGTGCTATCGGATGGCCGGAGTGGTGGGGGGATTGATGCTGGCAGCGGGCCAATTTTGGGGCCCGGCCTGTCTCCTGCAAGCGGCGGCATTGATACCGCTGCTGTGGCTGACCCTTCACCACAAACACGCCGGTAACGCCGCCATGGCAGGTCTGTATATGGGCATTTTTTATACCCTCCCGCAAATGGTCTATCTGCGGATGCCGGTTACAGTCACTGTCGTTTTGCTGGTGTGGATCTGTCTGCTGTTGACAGGTCTGTGTACAGCGACGGCGTTCTTTCTGCGAAAAGACGGTCTCTGTCAGGCTCTCGCAGTCGGAGCCGTTTGGTTGGTGCTGGATGTGCTCAATGTCTCGGTGGTTCCCGTCTGGGGGCTGGCTCAATCTTTTGCCCGAAGCTGGACGGCCTACCCGGCGGCCATCGGCTTTATCGAGTGGACCGGCATCTGCGGCGTGGTCTTTGTCCTCGGAGCAACGCAGGCGTTGCTGGTCACAGCAATCCGCAGACCTGCCCAGCGACGCAACGCTTGGGCGGCATTGGCGATTCTGATGGCCTTAATACTTACGGCCGATGCGGCGGTTTGGCGACGAAGACCAATCGGAACAATTCGCCTGGCCGCGTCCGGCTGGCCTTTTGACGACCGAGACTGCCATATCGATCCACACCGGCCCGATGGATTCGAAACATTGTTTGCCGCCCCGGCGCGACAGGCTGCCGCGGCGGGCGCGGAACTGTTCACGACCGGCGAAATGGGCTTTTATATCGCCGACCACGAACGGGCAATGTGGATGCAGCGATTCGCAAACATTGCACAACAAACGGGGATGTGGCTGGTTGTTGGGTACTGGAATATCTCCGCCGACGAAAATCGCTTGTTTTTTATGTCGCCCCAAGGCCAAATCGTTCACGAATACACCAAGACATATCTGACGCCGTACGAGCCGGGCAAAAAAGGAACGGGCGATTTGAAAACCATCCAAATCCGCGGCTATAACATCGGGGCGATGATCTGCCAGGACGACAATTTCACCTCGCTGACTCGTCGCTATGGCTGTCTCAAGGCCGACATTGTGCTCTGCCCGACGGCGGACTGGCACACCATCCGCATCGCACATCTGCAGGCGGTTCGGGCACGGGCGATCGAAGGGCGGTACGGCATTGTTCGCGGAGCAGTCAACGGCATCTCGGCCGCAATCAGCCCCACCGGCCAGTTCCTTGCATACCATGACCATCACTGCCGCGGCCCCGGCTGGTTCGTCGCCGATGTCCCCATACACAAAGGCATCACTCCCTTTGCTCGTACCGGCTTCGGACCGACATTGGCCGTCGCAGTGGTCCTCCTGCTGTCGGGCATTAAAAACGCCATAAAAACCAGCCTTCCCTGTGAGCCGATCGCCCCGCCTTTGCCGCCATCCTAACCGTCAATCTTGCCCTCATTGCCGCCATTTCGAACCCTCCAACGAAGTGAAGAGGTGAGGAACCCGCCCTTTGAACTTAATCACCGCTAAATAGTCAAGAAATCCCTTCTGCCTGCGGACGTACAGGCGATTGGATTGCTTCTTTACACTTGCCTTCGCCAAGTCAAGAAAACACATCCAGAAAGTACTGTATAAATCGCAGCCAGTCAGTCAGCTAAGGATAGGTAAACCCACCTTCGCGGCCATTTTTCCGCGGCGTCGATCGAAGGGTTCAGGGCGGCTTGTCGGGTCGTGGCAGGACGGCTTACGGTTGAAAAACCATCCGGTTGCGGTATAATCGCCGGCTATGGCAAAAACGGCTGACAACCTGACGCCGGCGATGAAGCAGTTTCACCGGTTCAAACAGAAATACCCGGACGCGGTGTTGTTTTTTCGCATGGGCGATTTCTACGAGACGTTTTACGAGGATGCGCAGCTCTGCTCTCGCGTGCTGGGCCTTGCGCTGACCAGCCGCAACAAAAACAGTGACAACCCCATCCCGCTGGCCGGACTGCCCTATCACGCGGTGGATGGTTACCTCAAGAAGATGCTGCAGGCCGGCTACAAAGTCGCCATCTGCGAGCAGGTCGAGGATCCCAAACAGGCCAAAGGCGTCGTCCGGCGCGACGTGGTGCGAGTGGTCACGCCGGGCACACTGACCGACGACATCCTGCTGGCCGCTCGGGAGGACAATTTTCTGGCCGCAGTCAGTCTGGGACGCAAAAACGCGGCCCTGGCGTGGGTGGACATTTCAACAGGACATTTTTTTGTGCAGGAACTGCCCGAATCGGAAATAGTCGATGAATTACTGCGGCTTTCGCCGAGGGAGGTCCTGCTGGCCGAGTGCCGCGGGGAGTTGTTCGAGGCCGAACAAAAAAAACTGGCCGCCTCGATTCGCCAACTGACCGGTGCGGCCATCACCGAACGGCCCGGCTGGTACTTTGACCTGTTTACTGCCCGCGAAAAACTGCTCAAACACTTCGGCACACAGACGCTGGAAGGATTCGGCATCGGCCGGGAATTTGAAGGCATACGCGCGGCCGGGGCGATTCTTGAATATCTGGACGAAACGCAAAAAACCGCCCTGAACCACATCACGTCGATTCGGCTGGTACAGCCAAGCCG
>JAAYQH010000193.1 GCA_012519365.1 Planctomycetota bacterium
CATTCATGGAAGCAAAAGGTGTATGTGTGTGAATATTATCAGGAACGTAATGAGGCTTCTTATGCCAGCCGAAAGAAAATGGCAAAGGCCAAAAATATCGAATTCTTATAGCGCTGTCATATTAGAATATAGCGATTGAGATTTTCCCCCGACATCTACAAGGAGGTCACAATGAAACAAGCAACTGTGTGTGGCATAGCAATGCTGTTTGCGATGGGCGGCCATGTTTGGGCTGCCGTTCAGGTGTTTGAAATTACCGCCGATGGGGTTAAATGTCAGTTTCCAGACGTCAGCGGGCGGTGGGTCGTCTGGCAAGACGAACGCAACGGCTCTTATACTCCGGATATTTATGGCTATGATTTGCAGACCGGTCAGGAGTTTGCAGTTTGCACGGCCCCCGGCGAACAGCGGCGCCCTGCCGTCAGCGGCGATTTGATTGTCTGGCAGGACAAACGCAGCGGCAAGTTTGAGATTTACGGCTATGACTTAGCCGCCGACGATCTGAACACGAGGGAATTTGTGATCTGTCCTGCCGAATACAGTCAGGAATTCCCGGCCGTGTCCGGGCGACGGGTCGTCTGGGGCACTCGCCGAGAAAGTACCAAATTGGATTTGTACGGCGCGGACTTGCAGCAGGGACTCGTGTTTGAAATTGCTTCCCATCCGACGGCGTCGCTGATGCAGCCGGACATCGACGGCGATTGGGTGGTTTGGTACGACAATCGCTCGGGCATTGACCAGGTGTACGGATGCAGACTGGAGTTTCCGATTCCCGAGGGCGGGTTTGAAGTTATTTGCCTCTGTCCGTCCCCATATGCCCAGATGTTTCCGGCGATCAGCGGCGATACGGTGGTTTGGCATCAGCAAAACGACCTGGGGGGAACTGATATTGTTGGCTGTCATCTGCAGACGGGGCAAAGTTTTACGGTTTTTGAGGGCGGCAAGGCATCCAATCCGGCGATCAGTGATACCCTTGTGGTGTGGCAAGATAATCGTAACGACATTATTAAATCGGATATATTTGGTTGTGATTTGGCCGGAGGCGGCGTGTTTGAAATCAGTGCCACGGTTGCCCAGCAAAGGTGGCCCGCTGTCAGCGGACGGCAAGTTGTCTGGGAACAAGACGGCCAGATATGGGGTGCGCAAGTGCTTAAACCAACAATACTTACGATACTATCTCCCGAGGCCGGGCAAATGGTTTTGGCCGGCTCTGTTCACCCCATTTGCTGGCAGACCGAAGGCCCGGCCCTGGAGCAGGTCAAGCTCGAGTTCTCACCGGACGACGGGGCCACTTGGCACGTGATCGAGCCGAATGTGCCGGATACCGGGGCGTATTTGTGGCAGATACCGGAGGTGGATTCGTCGGTTTGCCGGGTGCGGGTCAGCGATGTGGAGCCGAGCGGGGCGGGTGGCACGTCGGGGATGTTTGTGATTTTTGCGTGTGATCCGGCGTTGACGGCGGACTTAAACGGCGATTGCAGGGTTGATATCGCGGATTTTGCAGTGTTTGCGGAGCAATGGATGCAGTGCGGCAATCGGTATAATCCGGACTGGTGCCGGCAGTAACGGCGGCATAGACGGGGAGCGTATTGAATTGACGTAAACAGCAGCCTTTTTCCAAAATGAACCTATTGGATGCCATTTCAGTAAAAATTAGTGAGTTTCCGAGTAACGGTTCTGTAAGGACCAAAATGATTTATCTCGTGCTGGGCATGGTGTTCCCTGCGATGGGGGTATGGATTGTATTTTCGACCCAAACGACCTCGTTGAGCGAACAGGCCGTGATTGAACAGTTTGAACGCATTGCTGCGGCCGAGAATGTGCCGCCGGCGGAGGTTTGTTTTGCGCTCAAAGAAGACCCCAATAAAGTCGTCATCCTGCTGGACGGTCAGCCTGTGGCGGCTTATTGCTATGCCCCGGAACAGGCCAAACCGTATATTGCGCCGCTGTGTTTGCCGTCGGGGCGGGCATTGACGCGGCCTGTTGACGGGGCGGCGGCGGTCGATCATCCGCATCACCAGGGGTTGTTTTTGGCCTACGGCGATGTGAACGGGGTGGATTTTTGGGGTAATCAGGGGACGTTGCCGCAGATTCGCCACGTTGGTTTTGTTGATCGGGGCGTTGATGATGCGGGGCGAACGGTAACGCTGGAGGTGGTGCTGCATTGGGTGGATCGACAGGGTGCGACGCTACTGGAAGAACGACGAAAAATGCGTTTTTTTGGGGTTCAGGACGGGTTTTGCATCGATTTTGAGAGTCGGCTGGAGGCGGTCGAGGCGGTGCGATTCGGCGATACCAAAGAGGGGATGTTTGCGTTGCGGCTGGCCGATGATTTGCGGGAAAAAGGCGGCAGGGGACGGTTTTACAGTGCCTCCGGAAAGCGCGGCGCGGCGGCGGTGTGGGGGACGCAGGATTCGTGGGTGTGTCTGGCGGCGGGCGAAGGCGAAGGGGCGGTTCTGGTGGGTATAAAGCCGCTGGGCAACAGCCTGGGCCGGCCGTTTTTTTGGCATGTGCGTGATTATGGGCTGTTTTCCGCGAATCCGCTGGGGTGGGCGGCGTTCGGGGCAGATCGAGACGATCCAGACGGGTTTGGTCGTGATATTTGGTTACCTGTCGGAAATGCGCTGAAAATGGGGTTTCGTGTGGTGATTTTAGAATTGAAAAATTGCTGAAATTTTGTCAAAACGCGGCAAAAAATATAATATTTTGTATGTTTTAGAGGTGGGGTTGACAGTATAAACGGTCTGGATATGTGGAGACAGTGGAAATGACACGATACCAGATATTGCATATCACGGTTATCTGTTTTATAGTTGTATTTGTCGGCGGCGTGGTGATGATGGCCGGGTGGTCGGAGGTTCCGGAGCGGGCCGAGGCGGCCGAGTCTCAGCCGGCCGCGGCCAGTCCGGCAAAGGCTGTGCCGCAGGGCAAGCCGGCCACGATTGCGCTGGAGTCGGGGGAGGGTTCGGCGGTGTTTGGCGGGGGGAGGAGTTATCAGTGGGATGAGATTCTGGATAAGATTGTCCTGATGGAGGCGACGGCCGAGCGGCCGAGGGCGGTGGCGAACCTCAGTCCGATTGCGGCGTCGGCGTCGGGGGGGATGCCGTCGGGCGGTGAGGTGAAGCTGGCTATGCCGGCGGCCTCGGCGGTCTCGGCTGCTTCGTCGGCCTCGGAGGGTGGGTCCTCATCGCCGGCTCCCAGCGGGGCCGCAGCGCCAGGGGGCCCAGCGGGCAGCGGTACTGGTTCCGAAGAGAATTCGTCCGGAGATGCCGACGGGACGGCTTCGACGCCGAGCAACGGTTCGAACACATCTACTAGTGGTGGAACCTCGTTTGCTTATGTTACGGTAACTACGGCATCCGGTTTGGAACGATACCTTCGAGATGATCTTTCCATTTCAGGAAGCTCAAGGGCTGAGTTGTTTTGCGCGAAAAACGAGACCGAATCTTTTCAAATCATTGTCACTAATAAAGCATATAATAGTTTACCGGATGTTCGTGTTCATTTTTCGGGCTGGCAAGAAAATATAAAGTCGACAAAACTGAAGCTTTCTCTCTATCGTGCCCATTATATCAAGGTTGACAAACCTACCGGCCAATCACGGATTGAAAGATTGGGAAAAAGAGAACAGGGCAAAGTCGGGACATATCCGGATGCATTGATTCCCTTTGTTGACCCCTATACAGGACAGCCTATAACCAGCGGTTACTACCGAGCTGATCGAGTCTCGGTTCCAGGCAGAGCCAACCAGGCGTATTGGGTCGATGTGCGAGTTGAGCCGGATGTCCCTGCGGGAACCTATACTGGCAGTATTCTCGTCACTTCATCGAATCGTCCTGTTGCTGAAATTCCTGTTCGCCTTACTGTTTGGGATTTTACTTTACCGGCCACACGAGAATTAACGGTCTGGTTTTCAAGAATAAGGAATTTGGATGGTATTTACGGTGTCAGGAAGTACTCTCAATCGTATGATGTACTTATGACTCGTTATACGGATATGCAGTATGAACACGGTGTGAATCCTTATTTTGAAACAATGCCCGATATCAATTCAAATACCGGAGCCGTCACTTTTACACCTTCCTATGTTTCGGCGATCAGGTCATTTGTAGACAAGTATGGTCCCGGTATGTTTTTAATATCATCATTTTACTTTGAGAATGACTACGATAAAAACGGGCATAACTCTAAATTCGCGAGAATGTTAAGTGATTTTCATCGGTTTTCATCGCAACATCCTGATTTAGGAGAATTTTTTGTTTCTATTGATGAACCGTACACACAAGAAGAAGCGGTTAATATAATCAATATCAGCCGTATTTTGCGTCAATATGCACCACGTATTAAACTACGGGTTAACGGTGCTTGGTTCGGACCCTATTACCGCGAGGCAGGAATTTCGGACTGGAAAAATTTGGAACAGGAGGTTGAGGCTGCGATTGATATTCGGAGTATTTACAGCGATTACGCAGATACCCCCGACCAAATCAAAAGGATTAAAAATCGAGTTAACGATGGTCAACCTGTCGTAATTTGTACAGAACCTTTACTTTGGTGTATAGATAAGAATATTGTTAATTATCGCGTACCAGCTTGGCGCAGTTATGTCCTTGGAGCAACCGGCATCGCCGCTTGGCAAGCCGATCTGTCTAATTCAACATTGGATCCCTGGGTCAACCCTTTAACTCATACCTTTATCGATGGTCGAATCGTCAACGGGGGCGGCTTGCATTATTACCCCGGCACACCCACGAAAGTCGGTTTATCCTCGCCCGGAGGTCCTGTGCCCACCATGCGTCTTAAGGTATTTCGAGATTCTGTTGAGGATTACGCATATTTCAAGCTACTTGAGAAACTTGTCGGCAGATCAGCAACTGTTGAGATGGTTTCAGCAGTAGCGCCTGATTTTACGACCCATAAAAACCCTGTGGAGTATTTGAACGGAAGAAAACAAATCGCTTACCGGATTTTGCAACTTCAGGACGATGCGAATCACTAAGGAGGTATAAGATAAATGTATTTAACAGAAAATAAACCGTATAATGAATCTTATTTGTATAATGAGGATTCTTTTATCACTTCGACAGAGCGTCCCTCTTTTTTTGATTTTATATTCGGTTTTTTTATAGCGGCAATGCTTGCCACCAACTATTCCCCATATAATGATTTGGTTTCTAATATTGGGCTTGGTGTATCGATTTTATTTTTATTTACACTCTTTGTGCAGCGTTATCATTTCCAGCGAGAACTTATTGTGCTTTTGTTACTTTACGGGTGGACTTTAATGTGCAGTTTGCTTTCCGACTATCGTACACTTGCTTTTTTAAGTACATTCTACCTTTTGAAAGTGCAATTTGTCCTTCTTGTTGTGGCTTTACGGTGTACGAGTATTGCCCGGTTGGTGTTTTATTTGTTTTGTTTGGGTATTGGTTGTATTACCCTTGTTTTGCCGTCTTTATTTACAGCGGCCTATCTTGCCAGTGATGAAAGACTGATCGGTACTGTGGGGCAGCCCAATGCGATGGGTTCAATTTCGTCCGTTTCATTTGTCGTGTGGGTTAGTTTGTTTTTTGTCATAAAAAAATGGTGGAAATGGATTATCTGTCCTTTATTTGCTGTGTCATCGTTAAGGGTTCTTGTCTTGACTGGCTCACGTGGTTCTTTTTTAACCGCACTGGCATTTTTGGTTGTTGGCGTCTGGTTTTTATGGTGGCAAGGTCGATTGGGTTTGAAGTTATTTATACTAGTCGCGGCGAGTGTTTTTGTAGTTGCTTTTATTCATTATATGGTTGAAACTCAAATGCTGAAAAGACTTGCGGCTTTGGCATCAATATTTGGCTTTGAAGTCAGAGGAGCGGAAGGAGAAACTCATGCAGTGCGTGTTGAAATTATGAAAACCGCTATCTCACTGTTTCTGGAAAGTCCTTTTTTTGGGAAGGGCTACGGGACTTTCCGGATGTATTCTGCTTATGTTTACACGCATACCACGCCATTTGACATGCTTTATGGCACCGGTTTGATCGGGACTTTATTATATTATTATGTCATTATCAGCAGTTGGTTGGTTTTTCGGAAAGCAAAAAAGTATTTTCCCTTTGGTCGGGAACGGGTTGTTATCAATATCTGTCAGGCTCTTATTTTTGCCCAGCTTGTTCAAGGTATGGCATTGCCTTATCAAAGTTCAAAGCCTCACGCCGTGTTGAGCGGGGTATGGCTGGGGATGGCATGGTATATGCGGAGAAGAGGTGAAGCGACCCGATATCAGGTTGCTGAGAATTACGACGTCGAATCGTATGCTGAAGCAGGGAGGCCGATAGGGGATGTCGTTTCTGCGTAAGTCGCTGGTGGTGAACGGTTCGGCGTTTGTCGGGCTGTTATTCGGTATTTTGCAGACGGTCATCGTGACTCGGGTCCTTGGGCCTGAGGGGGTGGGTCGGTATAGTCTTGTATTGGCGGCGTTGATGCTGACGACCCAGTTTTTTTCATTCGGGCTTCCGCTGTCGTATCTGTACTACTGTCAGCATGACCGGGCCAATCAGCGAAAATACCTGATGAATACGCTTTGGCTGGTTCTTTTGTCGGGTCTGCTGGGCGGATGTGTGCTGTCGTCTATCATTTATTCCCGCGCTGGTTATTTCGGAACGTTTCCTTGCTGGATATATATCGTTATTGCTGCGTACATCCCTTTGGTGATTGAAAGCGCCGTTGCGCGTAATGACTTGATGGTCAATTTGGAGGCGCGCCGTCTTGGGATAATGAGTCTGGTGACGTCTATCGGGCAGGTGCTGTTTGTGCTGCTGTTTTATGCGTTCGGCCTGCTCACGGTCAATCAGGCGATACTGAGTTTTTGTTTGATGGCGGTGATTCGACTTGCGCTGGGGGGGGTCTGGATGCGGTGGAAGGTGGATTTTAATATTGTTCCAGACCGGAAGACGGCCAAAGAACTGCTGCTGATGGGGATTCGGCAGAGCTGGGCGGATCTAGCGGTATTGGTCAACGGCAAGATCAGTCTGCTGGTGATTCGTTATGTGCTGGATGATTTTGAACAGGTGGGGTATTTCAGCCGGGGTCAGCGGATAGCCCTGCTGGTGATTACGGCCGGTCAGGCGGTTTTGCCGATGCTGTTTAGCCGGTGGGCGGCGATCGAGTCGGACAAACTGGCCGCCCATGTCGAGCGGGTGCTGCGATTTTGTTTTGCCCTGGTGGTGTGTATGGCGGCGGGGCTGCTGATTTTTGGCAAGTGGATATTGGTGATTTTGTACGGGCGTGAGTTTTTGCCGGCTCTAAAGCCGATGCTGATTTTGATGCCGGGGACGGGGCTGTATCTGATCAGTCGGGCGCTGATTCAGCTTCTGGGCAGTCGGGGCAGGCCGGAGATTTCGGCGGGGCTGCTGCTGGTCAGTTCGGGCCTGACGGCGGGGTTGTCGCTGGTGCTGACGCCGATTTGGTCAATCGCCGGGGCGGCTGCGGCGGAGTTGACGGGCAATGTGGTGCTTTTGGTACTACTGCTGCTGGTTATTCGGCGACTGTTTGACGTTCAGCTTCGGCAGTGTTTTTTGATGAGCAAGCAAGACTTTCAAATTATATACAAACAGCTTTTTTCTCGGAGTAAACACCGTGTTTGAAAACGTTGAACTGGATTATCTCCGATACGGAGGACAACGGGGCGGATTGTTAAAATATATTTGGCGATTTATTGTATGTCGGGGGTTTCGCGCAACAGTATTATATCGAATCGCACATTGGTGTTATGAACGACATTTCAAAATTGGATATGGCATTTGTGTTCGTCTTATGTCTCATTTATGTCATTGTGCTATTGGACCGAGTTGTCAAATAGGCGGTGGTTTACGGATTGCCCATGGTTTTGGGCTGGTGATTGGAGGGGGTACAATTATTGGAAAGAATTGCGATGTTCGCCAAAACACTACTTTTGG
>JAAYQH010000194.1 GCA_012519365.1 Planctomycetota bacterium
CTTTTTGAGGTCATTGTTTCGAGTTCCTTTCTGGGCTTTTCGCTCCAGTATACCCGAAAACAACTCCACCTTAAACCCCTGTCCAGTTTTTGGGGACACGCTCATTCATATTATCGTTAATAGGCTCCAATTCAACTCAGGTTGGTTCCCAATCGATTAAAATCTCTTGGCTGACCATCCGGGTAGGGTAAAGGTCAAGAGCCTTCAAAACGGCTCTGTTTTTGTCATGTATATTGACAATGAGTGAAAGAAATTCTTAAGGCTATTGACTCAGTTTTTTACATCATTTAGCGACATTAATACTCTTGTAATTTCAGTGTTTTTGATGTGATTGATAACAAGCAGGTAATTCCAATTGGGAAATGACTGATTATTATTAAAAAAACAATGATTTTGTGTTAGACATTCGATTTTTGAATCATTGTTTTCAGGCTGAAAATGCAGAAAATGACTGGAGCTGGCGGGAATCGAACCCGCATCTCCGCGATGCGACCGCGGCGCACTCCCATTATGCGACAGCCCCTTTTCTCAACGAAAAGTATGCGTATTGTAGCGAAGATGACGGGCTTTTCAAGTCTTTTTTGCCTCTGGGGAGAGATTTTAAATCTTGAGAAGGAACCGCGATATTTTTTGCATAAAAAGCTCGTTTATGTACACAATTTGATAAAGCCATACGCCACAGGGCAAGCCCTCTTGGTGTTTCCGTTGCCGGGCTTTGTGCTACTGTTCTGCTGGCATTGTCATCAAAATGTCCAACGGTTTTTACAGACGATATGGTCTATCGGCAATCGATCGGGCGACTTGGCTGTTTTTGCGGGTCGGCCGAGGGCCAGCAGGTTGACGATCTCGATATGAGAGGGAATGCCGAGTATCTGACGGACTTTGTGCGGATTGAAAGCGCCGAGCCAGCACGTGCCCAGTCCTTTGGCCGTGGCCGCCAGGACGAGATGCTCCATGGCGATCGCCACGTCGATGGGGGCGATCCGCTGGCCGCATCCCATGATGTAAGGGTTGTTGCTGCACGCAACGATAATCACCGGGGCCTGTTGGACAAACTCCTGACGGATGGCCTGTTTGCAGAGTTTTTCCCGTATTTCCGGCTCGGTAACGACAACAAATCGCCAGTCCTGAAGGTTCCTTGCCGACGGGGCCAAGCGGGCGGCTTCGAGCAGTTCCCTGAGGGTTTTATCCGGCACAGGCTGATTGTCGTAACTCCTGCACGAATAACGTTTTCGAATTGCGTCCATAACATCCATTGTTCACCTCTTTGAAGTTCGTTCGTGGGGTGTATTTCGGGTTCATAACCGGCTCGTCCCTCTACTGTGTCGGGCAAACCGCTTGGCTTGCCCCGGCTGCAAGCCGATAGGCCGAGGCGGGACAGGCCAAAAGCCGACAAAACAAGTATATTTTATGCGTATCTCGAGCTGATTAACCGACTCTTACATACATTACATTCAAATTTTATACTATATTCGCAGGATTCGGGAAATCAAGCCGCATCTTGCGAAATCGCGCCGTTGAGGTTATAATGTATGGGTTGAATAAGGTTTTATGATAAGTTTTTTGATTGGTTTTACACCTATGTTTATAGATCGTGCGATCATTACAGTCAAGGCGGGCAACGGCGGTCCGGGCTGCGTCAGTTTCCGTCGCGAGAAGTACGAGGCCAAAGGCGGTCCGGACGGCGGCGACGGCGGGCGCGGCGGTAACGTCTATTTTGTCGTGGACCCGGCGATTGATACACTGCTGGATTTTTCCGGTCGGCACAACTGGGAGGCCGCCAATGGCTTGCCCGGCGAGGGGGCCAACCGCCACGGCGCCGATGGGGCGGACTTGGTCATCCCTGTGCCGCCGGGGACGCTGATTTTTGACAATGAGTACAACCTGCTGCTGAAGGATATGAACGAGCCGGGGATGAAGGTGTGCATTTGCCGCGGTGGTATCGGCGGCAAGGGCAACAAGGCGTTTGCCACGCCGACCCGACAGACGCCGCGTTTTGCCACCCGCGGCAAGGAGGGACAGCGACGTGAGATTCGGTTGGAGCTGCGTCTGATGGCCGATGTGGGACTGGTGGGGATGCCCAACGCCGGCAAAAGCACGCTGATTTCGCGATGCACCTCGGCACGGCCGAAAATCGCCAACTATCCATTTACGACGTTGTCGCCGGTGCTTGGGATTGTGGAATTGAGTGATTTTCGGCGGTTTGTGATGGCCGATATTCCCGGCCTGATTGAGGGCGCCCATAGCGGGG
The DNA here is from genome assembly GCA_012519365.1 of Planctomycetota bacterium. Lineage (GTDB taxonomy): Bacteria > Planctomycetota > Phycisphaerae > Sedimentisphaerales > Anaerohalosphaeraceae > T3Sed10-213. Next base: position 2,252 of record JAAYQH010000194.1, read on the forward strand.
CGGGGCTGGGACATGATTTTCTCAAGCATATTGAGCGAACGCGGATTTTGGTGCATGTGCTGGATATTTTGCCGTCGGATGATTCCGATCCGGTGGAGAACTATCACAAGATCCGTCGAGAGCTGGAACTGCACAGCCGGTCATTGGTCGAAAAGCCCGAAGTGGTCGTGCTGAACAAGGCCGACCTGGACGCTGACGGGCTGTTCAGTGAGGATATTAAACATCGGCTGGGTGTTCAGAATGTGATGGTGATTTCGGCGGTGTCCGGTCAGGGGGTCAGAGACTTGCTTGAGCGGCTCTGGGCGCTTGTGCGCCAGTCGCCGACCGAGCCGGAACACCCCGCGCCGCTGTTTGTCTGGCCTCAAGAGGATGGGGCGGTTGAGTCCCCTGAGACAGTTGACTATTTGGATTCCCAAGAGGATACCTTATGAATTTGATTGCGATAGATATTGGAAACAGCAATCTGAAAGCGGTTTTCTTTTTGAACGACAAAGAGCAGCAGCTTGTCGGGTTATCGCTGAACGACGAGGCGTTTGAGGAGCATCTTTCTCGATTGCTGTCGGACTGCTGGGATCAGGTGCCGCTGGTGGAGTCGGCTGTGGAGCCGACCAAAGACGCAGCGATTGTCGTCAGTTCGGTCAATCCGGACGCGACCGAGCGGGTGCGCAGGATATGTCAGGATGTGCTGGGCGAAACGATCAAGGTGATCGGTCAGGAGGTGCCGCTGCCGATTGAAACAAGCGTGGATAGTCCCTTTGAGGTGGGCACGGATCGGCTGGTGACCGCGGCAGCGGCGTACTCGGTGGTGGAGGATGCCGTGGTGGTGGCCGATTTCGGCAC